>JACSRR010000384.1 GCA_014879635.1 Ignavibacteriaceae bacterium
GTATATTTTCACCGATTTTTCTCCCTCAAACAAGGGTATTAATATTGTTGAGCATGAAGAGTTTACAGATTTATATTTCTGTGAATTTGAGGCAATAAAAGACAAACTTTCAAAATATGAGCCGGTTAAACTTATAGTAGTCGAAAAAGAATGTGACATTTTTGATGTTTCAAAACATATAAAAATTGCCGTTTACATTGAAGATAAACATGAGGCAAAAATTGAATTTACAGATCAAGACATATTATTCTTAGAGTAAAAATGGATTCAACAGCAATAAACAATTTTAATTCAGACCTTGCAGTAAGCCTTTCGGCGTTTTGGAGCTATTTCCCCATAGTTTTCCTTGCCGGAGTTATTTTAATTTCAATAGCTATTGAGATGTACAGTAAATCAAGTAAAAAGATTCTTCCTTGGTTTACGGTTACTGCATTGTTAGCTTGTGCATATTATTCTCTGTTAACCGTTACCGATACGGGCGTTTATTTTAGCGGAATGTTTGCTACAGGCGGTTTAACAAATATTTTCAACTTTATTTTCACCTTTGGAGGGGCAATTGTAGTTCTTTTATCGGTTGATTATATTAAAAAATCCGGAATTTATTACGGTGAATTTTATATTTTACTCCAAAGTGCAGTATTAGGTATGATGATGATTGCCGGTGCTAAAGACATGATAATGATTTTTATCGGACTTGAGCAGATGTCAATCACTTTCTATGTGATGGCAGGATTAAACAGAAAAAGGGCTTCCTCAAATGAAGCTGCTCTTAAATATTTTTTGTTGGGTGCTTTTGCTACCGGTTTTATCGTATATGGAATAGGTTTAATGTACGGTACTGCGGGTACATTAAATATAGATTTTGTTTTTAGTAATATTTTTGCAGCTGAAAAGAATTTACCAGGAATAATTGGTATTCTTTTATTTTTAGTGGGTTTCTCTTTCAAAATTGGGGCAGTGCCATTTCACATGTGGGTGCCTGATGTTTACCAAGGAGCACCTACTTCATCAACAGCATTGATGGCAACGGGTGGAAAAGTTGCAGCTTTCACAGCTCTTATTTTAGCATTTAGACCTGTTTTAGGCACTGAGACTTTAGCTGTGATTACTCCCGTTTTAGCAGTTTTTGCACTGCTTTCAATGTTTTACGGTAGTATTGTTGCAATAGCTCAAACCGATATTAAAAGAATGCTTGCCTATTCTTCTATTGCGAATGCAGGTTATATGCTCATTGGGTTAGCTGCCGGAAATGATTATGGTATTGAAGGCGTTGTTTATTATTTAGCTGCCTATTCGTTTATGAATTTGGGTGCCTTCGGAATTGTTGCACTAATTGAAAGTGCCGATGAGAAAAATTTGCTTATAAGTGATTATAACGGATTGGGTACTAAATATCCTGTTTTAGCAGCTTTACTTTCTCTCTTTATGTTTGCTCTCTCCGGAATTCCGCCATTTGCAGGATTTTTTGGTAAGTATTATATTTTTATAGCTGCCATTGAGTCTAATTTAACTTGGCTTGCAATAGCCGGAGTAATAGCAAGTGTTATCAGTGTGTATTTCTATTTGAGAATAGTTGTACTTATGTATTTTGGTAAAGGGGAATCACAAGTAACACCCGAAATAACAAATGCTTCTCTAATAGGTATTGTGATCTCGGCTTTACTTGTTATTGTTATGGGAGTTTTCCCCGGTTCAGTAATAAACTTGATATCAAATTTCTAAAACGGAAGGAGCCTTTAATTAGGCTCCTCTTTTTTTTATGATAAAACTTTCCGGAATCTCTTCATCTAAATCCTTTGATGATTTCGCCATAAAGGAATTAGGTTATCCCTCCATTGTATTGATGGAAAATGCCGCTGAAAACATTACAAATCTAATCTTAAAAAGTTTTACATCAATAAATGCCGGTTTAGTTGCCGGTATTTTTTGCGGGAAAGGAAATAACGGGGGAGATGGTTTTGCAGTTGCTCGCAAACTTATCTTAAAAGGTGTAAAGGTAAATGTTTTTTATCTTCACGACCCCGCAGAGTTTTCAAATGATTGCAAATTAAATTTTACTATTCTACAAAGCATTATCACTCCTGAATCAGGTACTCTTCAAAAATTAGACTTTAATGATCAAAAGCAAGTAATAGGGCAGGTTGATTTTATAATTGATGCGCTATTAGGTACCGGTACCCGTGGGAATCCGTTATCTCCGTACTTGGAATGCATTAATTTAATCAACTCGCTATCAAAGCCGGTGTTATCTGTTGATATCCCTTCAGGATTAAGTGCTAATTCTACAAGCAATTTGAACATTGTAAAAGCGGATGTAACTGCTTCCTTAGGCACATTAAAATTAGATTTATTTACAGGACACGGGATACATTATGCAGGGAAAATTGAACATTGTGATATAGGGGTACCTGCTAAATTTATACCCGGTGAACCTCATTCAACATTTCTTTTAGAAAAAAATGATATTGTGAAGGGTATTCCTGTCAAAAAACGAAATTTAAATAAATACTCTGCAGGTAAACTTTCCATTTTTGCCGGAAGTGAGAAATATCCCGGAGCAGCATTGTTGGTTTCTAATTCTGCGCTCCGTTCAGGTTGCGGAGCACCAAGATTATTCACAGAAAGTTATGTTAAAGAAAAAATTCTTCCCGATATACCCGATTTAGTTGTTTCTGAGATGCGTCCGGAAAAATTGGAAGAAGAAAAGTTTTTTGATTCAGATGCTTTTTTGATTGGACCCGGAATTTCATTAGGAAAACAGAACCAAGAGCTTGTATTAAATTTGGTTAAAAACTTAACAGGCAAGAGGGTAGTGTTAGACGCAGATGGCTTAGCACCTTTTTACAATGAAAGATTTAAAGATTATGACTTAAGCGGATTTGTACTTACTCCTCATTTTGGTGAGTTTGGCAAATTGTTAGGAATAAATAGTGAAGAACTTAATAATAATTTAATTGAAAAAATATATTCTTTCTGTGAATCAACTAAAGCCTTTCTTGTTCTTAAAGGTATAAATACAATCATTTGCACCGGAAAATGTGAAATATACATTTCTAATTTCGGAAACAGCGGCTTGGCAAAATTTGGTTCGGGTGATGTACTTTCAGGAATTCTTGCATCGTTTCTTGCTCAGGGAAGAGAAATTAATGAATTAGAAAGGAGATTAC
>JACSRR010000462.1 GCA_014879635.1 Ignavibacteriaceae bacterium
AAACTATTTTAGTGAAAAAGTAAAGTTTTTTTTATTAGTAATTTTTACAGCTGATTTTTCATTTATTATTTACTATTGGAGTGAAATTAGTGAGGGTCATGAAACTCATTTAATTAAAATTCCGGGAATTAAAACTAAGTTAAAACAGCTCTCTCAAAATAAATTATTCTCTTCTGCTTACTCAATAAAATCACTTTATTAATTTGGAGACTTCCTTAAAAAGTGGTGTACCCGATTCTTGCAACAATTCAAAAATGATTGACTCCGTTGTACAGAGAGTAGCCCCGCTATCAAGCATTCTTTTTACTGCAATATCATAGTCCATCATTTTCCTGCTTGAAACAGCATCAACAACAAGATTTACATTAAAACCGGCGAATAGTAAATCAAGAACGGTTTGTTGAACACATACATGAGATTCTACGCCACATACAATAATATTTTCATAATCCTTTTCTTCTAATTCATCAACCAAATCAATATTACCCGCACAGCTAAAACTCATTTTTTGGTAGGCGGTTAACCCCGATAGTTCTTCTCTGACTAACGGATGAGTATATCCCAAACCTTTCGGATATTGTTCTGTATAAAAAACAGGAACATCCATTAATCTAAATGCTTTTACCAACTTAACGATATTTGTTAGAACATTTTCCTTGTTCTGCATGACATCAAAAATTCTTTCCTGAACATCAATTACTAAAAGTGCACTGTCTTCCCTGTAACATAAAAGATGATTTTGCTTCTCGCTCATTTTTTTTACTCCAAAAATTTAATTTTATCATTAATTTTAATTTCACCGCTAGTTATAACCGAAGCAGTAACACCACCGTGTCCCCGCATTGCAATATAACCGCCAAACCCAAGATTCTCTTCCATTCTTGAGCAAGGAGGACAATCACCCGTTATTAGTAATTCTGCCTCACCAATTTTAATTCTTTTTCCTTGAAGTGCTAACAAATTTATTCCGCTCACAACAATATTTCTTCTTAGTTGCAAAGGTGAAACTTCTTTTTGAAGGATACTCTCAACAGCCTTAATATGCTCCGCCTGAATCAATGTAACTTGTCGGTTTCCCCCCTTTTTTGAGTAATGATCCCCTTGTAATCCTTGATCACAAATCGCATTCACTTTTTCTACGGGTAGGGGTTCCTTGCTCCTTTCGGGTCTTACACAAATGTAATCAACATTACCCGGGTGCAGAAAATTACTCATTAATGCTGCCAACGGAGAATCTTTGCTAAATTCTTTTTTCATAAATTGTTACTCCTTTTGGTTAAACTTCTTTACCAAGTCGATAAAATCAGTGATTATATCATTAGGTACCGTAACAGATAGTTGATAGTGTTTGAGTTTCCAACCTTTATTAGTTTTCATTAAGACACCGCTACCGGCACAAACACCCATCCAAGTGTCAAGGTACTCGTCAAACCAAGCAAAATTTCCTTCATAATAAATATTTCTACTTATTTTTTTGAAATCCCAGGCGGTACCTCTATCAAAATATGGTTTTGCGAAATCCATAAACTCTTTTTTCTTCCAAAGCTCACTTGCATCCGTACCGATAAAAATTGCATCATCATCGAGAAAACTGAAATACCCGGCAAAATCTGCGTTAGCTGCCGAATAATGCCATTTCTCAATTTGATAATCAATTTCTTGATATGTTTTTTCGATCACTTGAGCATATCCTGTTAATAAAAACAGTGAAATTGTAACTAACAACTTAAGCATAAAATTTCTCCAAAATTTGAATTACTTCACTAAGATCTTTTGCGATAAAATCAGGCTTATAATTAATATTTTCGGGAACCGGTAAATTACTCTTACCTGTCAAAATAAGAATTGATTCACCCCCCGCGTTTCTTGCACCCGCAATATCAGACTCCAAATCATCACCCAACATTAAAAAGCCTTCACTCTCTGATTTAATTTTTTCAAGAGCAGCAAAAAAGTACTCTTTAGATGGTTTACCGATTAATTTAGCCTCAATACCAGTTACATATTCTAAACCGGAAACAAAAAGCCCTGCATCTGGCACAAAGTTATGACCATCGGGCGACCAATATTTATTTTTATGTATAGCAATTAATTCAGAACCGGCATTTACAAAGTTAAAGATTTTCGTAATTATTTCGAAATCCCATTCTTTTCCTATATCACCAATTACAACGGCAGAGGGGTTTACATCATTATATAAGTCCGCAAACAAGTACTTTAGATTTTCATTGCAAACAGGGAAAACGCTTTCGAAATTTCTTTTTGCATATTCTGATGCAGCTTCAATTGCGGTAATACAATTGATTTCATAATTTACATTGTTGGCTTTAAGAAATTGAAGAATTGTTCCGGAAGTTGATAGCGTTGAATTACTTAGAATACAGTAAGGAATATTTTTTGTATTTAAGAAGTTAAAAAAGGAGGAAATAAAAGGAGCCGTTTTGCCTGCAATTTTTATTACACCGTCAAAATCGATTAGTAGCGGCTTCTTGTAATTCATTAAATTATAAAGGGTTATCTTTAATCAAACTCTCCTTTCTTAAAAAGAGAAGTTTATAAATTAAAGGTAACCCTTGAGGAAATTATTTTACTTCTGCTAAAGCAGGAAGTTTAAATTTAGCAAGTTCAAACGCTCCAAAAATCACAGCCGAATAAAATAGATCACCGGCTAATGAATAATGGAAAAAAGGAATTGCTGCAGTATAACTCATTAAAATTCCGCTAATATTTGCGGGATAATATCCCGGGTAAAAAAGTGCGAAATTTGTGACCAAGAAAAATACTACTGACGAACCTAACGCACCGGCGGCAACTGTAAGTGGTTTTACTCTGTTTCTTAAATTCATTCCAATAAAAACGGTAAGTGCAAAACAAGCATAAACCGGAATCATGGTATTATGAAAACCTAAAACTAAGTCGGAAATAAATAACGCTACTAAAGGAAGTAAAAACGCTAATCTTTTATCGCTTAAATAGGCACCTCCAAAAAGTGCAATTGCTGCAATAGGTGTGAAATTCGGGTAATGAGGCACTAATCTCATTGCCGCTGCAATAAGTATTATTCCGCCAATTACTAATACTTTATTGTTCAAAAGTTTTTCTTTCATGTAAACTACCTTAAATTTTAAATTTATCTAATCAAAAATAATTATTTATATGCAA
>JACSRR010000463.1 GCA_014879635.1 Ignavibacteriaceae bacterium
TCTGCGGTTAATGATTTAGTGGATAGCAAATTCAATTTTTGACGCCGGAGGTGTCACATATTTGTAGAAAAAAAGAAATTCAGATTTATTCGACCCCGGAGGCGGTCGCATATAATTGGGTAAATTGTTTCGTAAGTTAACAAATTTAGTGGGTAGATTTAACTCCGAACCCCGAACTCCTGAACTTAGAACTCTCTACGGTTAATTTATCTTTTGCCACCGGGAAATCCATTAAGCCCTTTTTTGCAACAGATTAATCATACAAGCAGGTAAATGACAAACTTTTACCCATAAGTCTAACTAAAATATTGTTATTTTTGTAATTTGAAAAATTTATAAAACAGGCAAAAAGTTAATGTCACCTGAAGAGATAAAATCAGAGAGTAATACCCCTAAAGACTTTATTCGCGAAATTGTAGTTGAAGATTTAAAGAGCGGTAAAAACGGGACGAGAGTACACACCCGTTTCCCTCCCGAACCTAACGGTTATTTACATATTGGTCACGCTAAATCAATTTCATTAAATTTTGGAATTGCCAATGAATTTTCCGGTAAATGCAATTTAAGATTTGATGATACCAATCCGGTTAAAGAAGAAGTTGAATATGTAGAATCAATTGCCGCCGATGTTAAATGGCTCGGTTTTGATTGGGAAGATAGAATGTTTTATGCATCGGATTATTTTGATACCTTATATAAATACGCCGAAGATTTAATCTTAAAAGGAAAAGCTTATATTTGTGATCTAAATGCCGAACAAACCCGTTTGTATCGCGGCACCCTAACAGAACCCGGAAAGGATAGCCCCTTTAGAAACAGAAGTGTAGAAGAAAATCTTGATCTTTTCAGAAGAATGAAAGCCGGTGAGTTTGAAGAGGGTTCAAAAACATTAAGAGCAAAAATTGATATGTCGTCTCCAAACATTAACATGCGAGACCCGGTAATGTACAGAATTTTGAAAACCGAACACCACAGAACCGGCGATGTTTGGCAAATTTACCCCATGTATGATTATGCTCATTGTGTTTCTGACGCGGTAGAGGGTATTACACATTCAATCTGCACGCTTGAATTTGAAGACCACAGACCCCTTTACGATTGGTTTTTAGATGAGATTCAAACTCAGTATCACCCGCAACAAATTGAGTTTGCACGATTTAATTTAAGCTATACTGTGCTCAGCAAAAGAAAATTGAATGAATTAGTGCAGAAAAAATTAGTTGATTCATGGGATGACCCAAGAATGCCAACTCTTGCCGGGTTCAGACGAAGAGGATACACTCCCGCATCTATTCGCAATATGTGTGAAAAAGTTGGCGTTGCTAAAAGAGAAAATATCACCGATATCGCCTTTCTCGAATTTAGCATCAGAGAAGATTTAAACAAACACGCCCTAAGAACAATGGCTGTGTTAAATCCGTTAAAGGTGACTATTACAAATTACCCTGATGACTCAACAGAAGAATTAGATGCAGTTAATAATCCCGAAGACCCGGCAGCAGGTACCCGCAAAGTCCCTTTTTCAAAAGTTTTGTATATTGAAAGAGATGATTTTAAAGTTGACCCGCCTAAAGGTTATTTTAGATTATTCCCCGGTAACGAAGTCAGACTCAGATGGGCTTATTTTGTGAAATGTACAGGCTATAATTTGGACGAAAGCACCGGCGAAGTCTCAGAAATATTCTGCACTTATGACCCGGCTTCTAAAGGCGGAGATTCACCCGACGGCAGAAAAGTTAAAGGAACTATTCATTGGGTTTCTGCTGCTGATGCAATTGATGGCGAAGTTAGATTATATGACCGTCTGTTCTCGGTTTATAATCCGAACGATGTTGAAGAAGGTAAAAGTTATCTTGACTATATCAACCCTGATTCTCTAAAAGTTCTTCAAAATTGTAAATTGGAGCCATCATTAACAAATGCAGTTGCAGGCATAAATTACCAATTTGAAAGACAAGGTTATTTTTGCGTTGATTCAAAAGATTCTAAACCCGGTAGTTTAGTCTTTAACAGAACTGTAACTCTAAGAGATACATGGGCTAAAATGGAAAATAAATCGAAGACCAGTTAAATCTTATCTTTCTCTTTTAATCAAGATTAAATTTAGATACCCGGGTTATCAATTAATTCACTAATTACTTAGAATTAAATGTTCGTTTATAGCGGTGCTTTACATATACATTCAACTTTCTCCGACGGTACGGGTACCGCAGGAGAAATTGCGGAGATTGCGAGCGATTCAGGTGTTGATTTTATTATTCTCACAGATCATAATACTCTGCGAGCTTATGATGAAGGGTATGAAAAATTTTACGGTAAAACATTTCTTTCCGTTGGATATGAATTAAACGACAAAGATAATTGTAACCACTATTTGGTGCTAGATTATAACAAAACCCTCTCTACAAGGCTTTCTGCCAAAGAATATACCAGAATAATCAAAGAGGAAGGGGGAACAGGTATTTTAGCACATCCTCATGAAAAACGAAATGCGCTGCCGCAATACCCCCCTTATCCGTGGGTTGAGTGGGATACCGATGATTTTCAGGGAATCGAAATTTGGAATCACATGTCCGTATGGATGGAAAATTTAACTGCCGAGAATAAATACAACAATTTTGTACATCCGTTAAAATCATTAACTCCCCCACCGGATGAAAGTTTGAGGTTTTGGGATGAAGTAAACCAAAAAAGAAAAGTTATCGGTATAGGCGGTTTAGATGCACATGCACACAAAGTGAGTGTATTCGGTATGTTTATGGTAGAAGTTTTTCCTTACAAAGTGCTTTTTAAATCTATTAGAACAAATATACTTTTAGAAGAAGAACTCAAAAGAATTAATACACCTGAAAACATAATAGCCGTAAAAAAAACAATAAACAATGCAATTGCGGCAGGGAGAAGCTACATAGCAAATTATTACTACGGAGATGCGGGCGGTTTCCGGTTTTTCGCAATTAAAGGAGATAAGTTGTATCAAATGGGTGATAAAATTGAAGAACCCGGAGATGTAACTTTAAAATTACTTATCCCTTCAAGTAATTGTTTGAGTAAACTAATAAGAAACGGAGTTTGCATTGACGAAACATCGTCTTCAACTCCCGAATTTAAAGTCAATTTACCCGGTGTTTACAGGGTAGAAGTTTCAATATATAAC
>JACSRR010000150.1 GCA_014879635.1 Ignavibacteriaceae bacterium
TTCACACTTTACTGCGTTTCACATCTATCCACTACTCACTAACTTTATTAACCACCGAGAACACAGAGGGGAAATGTGAAAAACGCGTTTTACTTTTTGACGCCGGAGATGTCACATATTTGTAGTAAAAAAAATACAGATTTGTTCGACCCCGGAGGCGGTCGCATGTTAAATTTATTCAATGGATATAAATCTTAAAAAGAATTTACTGCCCGGTCATTTCGACTCCGCTCAATCCTGCCCGGGTCAGGATTGATTTAATCAGAAGTGTCTGTAACAAGCAATATTATAGTTTTAATTTATTATAACACAACAATTTAGAAAACACCGGGAGTTTCCGGTCATTGAAAATGAATTTTTAATCTACTATTCAGAAATATAAGAACATAGATCAATCGAGTTTTTTCTTAAATTTGAATACACTTGCAGCTAATATTGTTATTCCGAGAATTAATAACATCACGGCGTGATACCAATATTCATTCCAACCGCCGCCTTTTAATATTACACCTCTGATAATTTCGATAAAATACTTGAGCGAAATAAAGTGACTGATCCATTGAAAGGCAACAGGCATATTTTCAACCGGAAATGCAAACCCCGATAAGTAAACAAATGGCATTAAAACACCGAAAACAGCAAACATCATGGCTTGTTGTTGTGTTTTAGCGAAAGTTGAAACTAGCAAACCGAGTCCTAAAGTAGAGAGAATATATAAAAAAGCCGATACAAAAAGGAAAACTATATCACCCCTCACTTCAATTCCGAAAATAAATCTCATTGCGGTAATTGCTAAAAAAGCAGCAGCAAACGCCAATATTGTAAAGGGAATCAACTTACCGATAATTAATTGATACGGTTTAATAGGCGTAACTATTAATTGTTCAAGCGTTCCTATCTCTTTTTCTTTTACTATAGCCAGCGAAGTTAACAATATAGTTACAATACTCATTAATAGCCCCACAATTCCGGGAACCATAAACTTTCTCGATTCAAGTTCCGGATTATACCACACTCTCGATTGAGGCTTAATTATACCGACGGGTAAATTTTTCACGCCATTTTTCTCTAAATACTCTGTTTGTATTTTATTTGAGAAACCGCTTATCACAGAGCGGGTGTAACCGGAAGCCAAATTAGCAGTATTACCGTCAGAACCGTTAAAAATTGCTTGTAATTTGGCGCCTTCGGTGGTCATAATGCTTTCTTCAAAGTTATTTGGAATCACTAAAGCCAATAAAATATTACCTCCGTCTATTTCCTGTTGCAACTCATCATAATTATTAGGAAATGCTACAGGTTTGAAATACCCCGATGAAGTAAAATTTTCGACAAGTTCACGACTCTTTGCTGATTTATCATTGTCTAATACTGCCAGATTGATAGATTTGATATCCAATGTAGCTGCAAAACCTAACAGAGTAAGCTGAATAACAGGTGCAATCAGAATAATGCCGAACATTTTTGGGTCTCTTCTGAACTGATGAAATTCTTTGATAATAATTTTATAAATCAAGTACATTCTAATTTTCCGCCTTCTTTTTGCTAATAATTACTGAGAGCATTATAAGTACTCCCGAAAAAATCAATAAATAAATTAGATCGTTAACGTATGTCTCAATTCCCGTGCCTCTGAGAACAATTGCCCTAAGAATATTATTAAAAAATTTTGCAGGAGTGATATTTGAGAAAATTTGCAAGATATAGGGCATGCTCTCAATTTGAAAAACGAAACCGGAGAGCAGTAAAGAGGGGAGTAGAGAAACAAATGTCCCAATTGTGAACGCAACCTGAAGTGAATTTGAAATTACGGATACAAAATACCCCATTGAGGAACAAGCAATCAGAAAAATAAATGTTGCGAACAGAAAGCCTCCGAAGCTCCCTTTTAATTGGAGACCAAAAATTAAATAACCTGCCAGTAGAATTACCAGAGCATTTATAAATGATAGAGTAAGATAGGGTATAATTTTTCCCTGTAAAAGTTCAAAACTACCTGCCGGCGAAACTCTTAATTGTTCTATTGTACCGCTTTCTTTTTCTCGAACTAACGATAATGAAACACTAATTACCGAAGTAATCACTAAAATCATAGAGATTAACCCGGGAAGAAGGAACCATGTTGAATTTAATTCCGGATTAAACCAAAAGACCGGCTCTAAAGAGAGAAATTGAGGCATTTTGACACCCAGTTTTCCCGTTTCCGACTTAATATGTTTCTGATTAAAATCTGCGATTGCCGCACTAAGATAAGCCTGAATAATGTTTGCACTGTTTGCATCAACACCGTCAATAAGAAATTGAATTTCGGAATCTCTTTTTGAAGCTAACTGCTCAGATAATCCTTCGGGAATTACAACTACTGCTCTAACTGATTTCTCTAAAAGTGCTTTATCTGCCTCTTTTTGAGAATAAAAGTATAGAGGGGGGTTAAAATACTCGCTTGCCGTTATTGACGAAATCATTTCACGGCTAAGCTGCGAATTATCTAAATCATACACGCCTATTTGAATGTTCTTAACATCAAAATTGACGGCAAAACCAAAAAATCCTAGTAAGAAAACAGGGAAGAGGAGCAACAACATCAAAGAACCTTTGTCTCTGAACAGGTGCATAAATTCTTTTTCGGTAATTGCGTAAATTCTTTTAAGCTTTTCCATCTATTTTTTCTCCACAATTTTGATAAAAACATCCTCAAGCGAAGGAGAAATTGAATCAATAGTTAGTGATTTTTCTGCAAAATTATTTTGGACTAAAAACTGTTTAATAACTTTTCCGGTAACATTTTTTTCAGTTGTAATATGAATTGAATTTCCGAAAAATGAAAGATTGATCTTACCTTCAAAATCTAAAAGAACCTTAAAAATATCATCAGTGGATTTTGAAGTAATTTCATATACGGGATAGGGGATATAAGTTTCTTTCAACTGTTTCGGATTTCCTTCGGCAACTATTTTACCGGCGTCCATAAGAATAATATTAGAGCAAAATTCTGCTTCCTCTAAATAATGTGTTGTTACTAAAACGGTTGTTCCTTCAGCCGAAAGATTTGAGATCAATTCCCAAAAAGCCCGTCTTGAAATGGGGTCAACTCCACTTGTCGGTTCGTCAAGAAAGAGAACTTTTGGATTATGCAGCACAGAAACCGAAAGTGCTAATCTCTGTTTTATTCCCGCAGGTAGAGACCCGGTGAGAATATTTTCTTTCCCTGCAAGGTTAGAGATAGAAATTGCCCATTTTTTTCTTTCATTCAGCACATTACCCCTCAATCCATATACACCCGCAAAAAAGTCGATATTCTCTGAAATTGTTAGGTCGTCATAAAGCGAAAATTTTTGCGACATATATCCGATATTTTTCTTAACATTCTCTGTATCTTTTGTAACGCTATAACCGGAAACTATTGCATCACCTGAAGTAGGTTCTAACAATCCACACATCATTCTGATTGTAGTAGTTTTTCCCGCACCGTTTGCACCAAGAAAACCGAATATAGTGCCCTCTTTTACGGTGAAAGAAACATTGTTCACCGAAATAAATTCCCCGAATTTTTTTGTAAGATTTTTAACTTCTATTGCATTCATATAATACCTAAAACAGCATTACGCCGGCTGATTTTGACAATTTGTAAATAGAAAGCAAGTAGTTTGATTTTGAGGTGATCAAATCAATTTTTGAGCTCAACAAATTACTTTCCGCTTCAGCCAATTCTGTTGAAGTGGCATTCATATTTTTGAAGTTTTCGGTTATTACTCTTGCATGTTCTTCTGATTGAGCCAATTTTATTTCTGCTAATTTTATCCTTTCTTTAAGATTTTCAACTTCCAATTTGTTTTGAAGAACCTCAAGACGGATATTTTCTGTTAGCTCATCTTTCATAAACATTGTACCGTTTAATTGATGATTTGCTGCTTCAACTTTGGAAGATGTTGCTCCCCAATCAAAAATATTCCATTGGAGTAAAATACTTACATCCCACGATTCGTTAAATTCAGCTTTTGCCGGGAAGTATCTTTGGTTAGGATTTGAATAATAAAGATTTGAGGTTAAATATATTTCAGGGAAATAACCTGATTTTGCCACTGTTATGTTGTTTTTTGTGCTTTCTATAGTGTAATTTATTTTTTGTAATTCTTTTCTGTTTTGAATTGCACTTGAAACTAATTCATCAACACTTCTATTATTAACTTCTTGATTTACTTCGGGAAGTAATAACTTTACACCGTAATTAAGTTTGAGACCCGAGTTTTTACTCAAGTATTCTATTGCAAATTTATATTCGTTTTCGATGGCAAGGAAAGCAAGTTTTAAGTTAGAAAGCTGCACTTCAAGTCTTAAAACATCGCTTTTAGTAGCAAGACCGTTTTTTTCGAAGTTTTTAACATCTTCTACCCGCATTTCCATTGTATTAATATTTTCTTGCGAAGCAATTAACAATTGCGAAAGCCTGTACAGGTTGAGGTAAGAGTGAATAATCTTAAATGCCTCTTCGTTTTGTTCGACACTAAAACCGTCAACTGCTGCAAGGTAAGAATTTTCGGCGGCATCATTAATTGCCGAAATTCTAAAACCGGTGAAAATTGGTTGTGTTACACCTAACTTTAATTGATAACTGTTCGCAATTGATTCTTGAACCTTAATTGGAGCGGGTAGAACCGGCAATGAAATTTCAAAATCCGGAACTTCGCTCAACCTTGAATAACTTGCATTAAGTTTTAGATTGGGGAGATAAAAACTGCTTACTTCCTCTTTTTTAGCCTTGAGAAAATAAGTTTCCTCTTTTATTCTATTTAATTTATTGTTTACGGGCAACCCGTTTTTTAAGCAAGTTTCAAGAGTTACTATTTCTTCTTGACCATAAACGGTTAATGAGAAGAGCATTAAAAAAATAAAAAAAATAAGATATTTCATAAAGCACCTTTAATAACTATCTTTTATCAGATGGATAAAAATGTTTTCTAAATTCGGTTTGCGGATTCGAAAAGTATTTACTTTAATTCCGAATAATTCCGGTAATTCGATTTGTTCGCTATACTTGAGGGCTTCCCCTTTAGAAATGACAAAGTTCACCTTATCGCCAAACATTTGGAAATTTATGTCCTCAGATTTGATAAGAATTTCCCTGGCGGTGGTTAAATCTTCGGGCACCACTTCAAGTATCATAAAATCAACGGAATCCTTTAAATGACCGGGTTCACCGGATATAATAATTTCCCCTTTATTTATAAGCGCCACTCTGTTACACCTTTCTGCTTCGTCAAGATATGGTGTTGACATAAAAATTGTAATATCATCTTTTTTCAAATCAGAGAGAATTTCCCAAAAATCCCTCCTTGATACAGGGTCAACGCCAACGGTTGGCTCATCGAGAAGAATTATTTCAGGTTTATGAATTAGAGCACAACAAAGCGCCAATTTTTGTTTCATACCTCCGGAAAGTTTTCCGGCGGGGCGGTTTCTAAAATTAATTAAGCCCGTAAGTTCAAGCAGCATATCTCTTCTTTCATTAAAACCGGTAACACCGTTAATTTTAGCAAAAAATCCGATGTTTTCATCAATACTTAGGTCGGGATAAATGCTGAACTTTTGCGACAAATAACCTAACGATTTTTGGGCTTTCTTTTTCTCACTCATTACCGAAATACCGTTAACTGTGATCATACCTGAGCCGGGAGAAATTAACCCCATTATCATTCTAATTGTTGTTGTTTTACCGGCACCGTCGGGACCAACAATCCCAAAAGTTTCTCCTTTTACAATATTCAGAGAAAGGTTTTTAACGGCTTTGATATCACCGTAAGATTTACTTACATTTTCTAATTTAATTGCTTCCATAGTCTTAGAAATAGATTACGGCATCTGCCGGCATACCGCTTTTGAGTTCATCGTTTGAATTAGTAACTTTTATTTTAACTGCAAAAACTAATTTAGTTCTCTCGTCTTTAGTCTGAATATTTTTTGGTGTGAAAGAGGCTTCGGGCGAAATATAAATTACCTCACCTTGATATTTTTTCCCTGTAAAAGTGTCGGTTAAAATATCAACTTTCTGACCGTACAAAATTTTCCCGAGCGAGGTTTCATTAATGTAAACGGTCAATTCCATCTGTTCTAAATCGGTAATCTTAAACAAATTGCTTAGAAAATTAACAGATTCACCCTCTTTAGCGTATTTTTTTAGAATAGTGCCGCTCACCGGTGCAAATACATAACATTTAGAAAGTCTATTTTTAATTAATTCTATGTTAGCTTTTGCCTCGCCTAACTTTGCTTCCGCCAATTGCAACTCTTGCGGGCGAACAATATTTTTCACCTTGTGTAAATTCTCTTCGGCTGATTTAAGCTGTGATTCGGCGACGGAAAATCTTGTTTTAGCGTCGTCAAATTGTTTTTGAGTTACCGAAGACGAGGCAAAAAGGTTTTCGATTCTCTGAAAATCGGATTTAGCCAATTCGTAATTTGCCTTAGCTTGATTAGCAACTTCTGATGCTACTGCTAAGTCTTCATTTCTGGCGCCCGAAAGTAGTAAACCATAAGCGGCATTTGCGCCTGCGTACATAGCTTCTGCCCTTTGGAGTTCATAAAATATTGCGGTGGTGTCAATAACATAGATTAAATCACCTTTTTTAACTCTGGCTCCTTCTTCGGCAAAAGTTTGAATTATTGTACCCTGAGATTGTGAACTTACTACGACGCTCACAGCCTCAAGTGTTCCTGAAATTTCTATCGATGAAGTTGTATCGTTTCCGTTACAGCTCGTCAATATTATCGCAAATAGCAGAAATAAGGGAATCTTTAAGTATTTCATTGGATAACTCCGTTCTTAGTTTTAAAATTTCTTTTTTACCTTTTTCAGTAAAGGTTGCATTAATTAGTAGTGAATAACATAGAACAATTGCTTGTTTCATTGTCAAATTGTACTGAAGTAGAAAGTGGGGATTGATAAATTCGCGAACAATTGCCAAAAAAGTAGTTACAATAATACCGGCGTCATACTTTCTGAACACACCTTCTTCCTGTCCTTGAATTACTATAAATTTGAAATTCTTTTGAATGAGATCAACTCTAAACTCATCTACCTTGGTCCAAATTTTGGGTTGGTTTGTTCTCATATCGTCCCAAAAACCGGCGTTAAAAGTTGAGCTTAATTCAGAGGCTTTTACAAAAAAAGAGAGGAATTTTGCTATAACCGGCTGATCTGAGAGGATAATCCCTTTAAGTGACTCTCCAAATTGTTTAAAGAAACTCATCACGCACTCTTCAAATAATCCCTCCTTTGAAGGGAAATGTTTGTAAAGAGTTTTTTTACTTATACCTAATGCAGTTGAAATATCATCCATAGAAAGGTTCTTAAATCCTTTCTGAACAAACTCTACTCTTGCATGGTTAATTATTTTCTGTTTCTGTTCCATAAATATTTCCTTTGGAAACTAAAATCGTTTATTGAGTTTCCAAATATAGTCAAGGAAACTCGAAAGTCAATACAAGTTTCCAATTTTCTTGATAAACGGTAATTATTTTATTTTAGATGTGCTTTTTAACCTGTTAAAGTGAATAACAGGGGGGGATATAACCGGATAGTTAATTTGTGTAAATGAAATTATTCAGACTGAAGTAAATAGAGGATAGGTGCAAGTATGATTTTGGACTAAATCATGTTTAGCTAAAATCATAAGGTATAAATCAAGTTAATTGAGGGAATTTTAAAAAGGGGATAAAATCATAAGGCAATCAAGCAGAAATGTTCACACTTAATTGCCTAAGTAGAATCTAATTTGGACACCCTTACGGTTTAAATTTTACAATATTTTTTTTAATTCGGTTAATTCACCTTGATCTTCAGGGAAAAACCTTTTATCCTTAGTGATTTTGTACATCATCACAGAAATAATTGCCGGGATAAATCTATCATCAAATTCTACGGAATTTATCTCTTCAATTTTCGTTTTTCTTGGATTAGTGAAATCTCTTGTTTCTAAAAGATTAAAGTTCAGATACCTTTTGCGGTGCCACACCGAAATCAGGCAATCATCTGAAGGATAAGCGTTAAAAATAAATACCCAATTCCCTTCGTTGTTTTCGTAAAGATTAAACGCACTCACCTCGCCGGGATAGACTTCAGTATTTTCGTAAAGATTAGTAACCTGATGCAACATTGTATCATCTGCATGAACTGCCATAACATCTAATATATTTAAATTACTCACAAGAATATTTTGACCGTTAGGTAAAATTATTTCTGTTCTATGTAATTTGCTTGAAGTTTTGAGGTTGATATATTGACATGTTTCGGAGAGCAAATGATTAAAAACGCTATCTTCTAAATCACTTAGTTTATTTTGTGTATTTGTTTGCCATTCAGTTAAATGGTCTTCTAATAAATTTTTGACTTCCGTTATCTTCATTTTTAGCTACCTAAATTGTTAATGAAAAATTTAAACTACCACATGTAAATCTATTATTATTTTAATAGAACAAATATAATTAACTCTTTCACAAATAAGAAATTTTTTTAGAAATATTGGGTAGTTTATTAGAAAAAAATTTGGGGTTATAAAACATATTGAAGCAAATTCATCCTTTCCCACTTCCCGCAATTACTAATGCAAACGGTTCACCCCCACGCGTATGGGGAAAATAGGGCAATTATTGATGAGATTTGCAAAGAGTTCGGTTCACCCCCACGCGTATGGGGAAAATAGACTTAGCAAAATCTAAATTGCTCAATATAACGGTTCACCCCCACGCGTATGGGGAAAATGGCGTGGTTTAAGGCGTGGTTTGAGATGTGGTCGGTTCACCCCCATGCGTATGGGGAAAATGCAAATTAAAAGAATTTTATGCGACTCAATCACGGTTCACCCCCACGCGTATGGGGAAAATGTAGATAAACTCATCTATCGGAATAATGAGAGCCGGTTCACCCCCACGCGTATGGGGAAAATTCTCTCTCTTAGATATTTAATTTTAGCTAATTCGGTTCACCCCCACGCGTATGGGGAAAATTAACGGCTGTTAGTTCTGTTTACACTTCATATCGGTTCACCCCCACGCGTATGGGGAAAATAAATTTTGCCTCCGGTGATTCTTTGAAAGTTTCGGTTCGCCCCCACGCGTATGGGGAAAATATCACAATTCCAATTCCGGATTCATCGACTTTCGGTTCACCCCCACGCGTATGGGGAAAATTAAATTAGTGAAAGCCAACATAACTTTTACAGCCGGTTCACCCCCACGCGTATGGGGAAAATAAAGGCTTCCCAATTCCTCTCGATGTTGTCTTCGGTTCACCCCCACGCGTATGGGGAAAATCCTCTGTTAATTGTTCTGCCGGCGTATTTTCCCGGTTCACCCCCACGCGTATGGGGAAAATGTCGTTAAATTGCTCAATTGTCATTTGTCTTTCCGGTTCACCCCCACGCGTATGGGGAAAATGTTTGATGATAAGTTTCAGAATAATAATTATTTCGGTTCACCCCCACGCGTATGGGGAAAATGCCCAATTCGGTAAGTCTAAATCATATTTGTAGCGGTTCGCCCCCACGCGTATGGGGAAAATTAATGGGAAGCGATAATATTAGGACTCGTTTACGGTTCACCCCCACGCGTATGGGGAAAATATCAGCATTATTTTTTATTGGTCGTGCCATAGCGGTTCACCCCCACGCGTATGGGGAAAATAACAATCCCGGTAATAAAAAGCAATAGATATTCGGTTCACCCCCACGCGTATGGGGAAAATTTAAAACTAATGAAAACTATAATTTTATTTTTGCGGTTCACCCCCACGCGTATGGGGAAAATTTTGTAGTGTTATATTCTTCATACTACATCATCCGGTTCACCCCCACGCGTATGGGGAAAATGTAAACCCCGCTTTTCTCATAGCAACAAACCGCGGTTCACCCCCACGCGTATGGGGAAAATTCGTTACCCGTAGCCGGGTGAGTTGAAAAATACGGTTCACCCCCACGCGTATGGGGAAAATTAGCTGAGTATAAAGATATTTACGCCAAACAGCGGTTCACCCCCACGCGTATGGGGAAAATGTAATTACCCGGCTTCTTTCCATCACTAAACCGCGGTTCACCCCCACGCGTATGGGGAAAATAAAAACCGTAACCTTTAAGGTTTCCGAACTCGCGGTTCACCCCCACGCGTATGGGGAAAATTTCCCAAATTTTCTGCTTGGAGAAGTATGTTTCGGTTCACCCCCACGCGTATGGGGAAAATATTAATTTTTCCGTGAATATAAACCATTTCCCGGTTCACCCCCACGCGTATGGGGAAAATTTACTCCATTCCTCTACCTGCCAATTGGTTGGCGGTTCACCCCCACGCGTATGGGGAAAATCAATAGTAAAATATAATTCAACAATAAAAATATCGGTTCACCCCCACGCGTATGGGGAAAATGCTGTGCTTGAGGCTTGGTGCTGTGCTTGAGGCGGTTCACCCCCACGCGTATGGGGAAAATTAACAGAACCATTAAAATTAACCGTTGTTAGTTCGGTTCACCCCCACGCGTATGGGGAAAATAAACAAAGTGACAAAAATCTCACTTAACCACGCGGTTCACCCCCACGCGTATGGGGAAAATGGTGTTTCTACAGGAGGAGCCACCTCTTGCTTCGGTTCACCCCCACGCGTATGGGGAAAATACTAAAAAACAGTATTTAAAATAAAGTTTTTATTAGTAAAATGCCGTCAAAGTCTTCAACAATTTTACCGGTATTACCTTGCTGTCTTATTGTGTATCCTTGCTCGTTGTTTGTTGTATAGATTTGCCAAATACCTCCTTCTTTAATTTTAGATAAAGCTAAATCCCAGAGTTGATCTCTAACTAAGGCACTTACCGAACCAATAAAGATACCGGCTTTAACCTCAATTAGCCAACGGCTTAATTCACCTCTGAGTGAAACGGGTACTGATTCAAGTATTATTACAAGCATAGTATTTTTGCCTCCGTTTCAGGTGGGGGATCCCAATAACCCGAGGGTTTTGCCGGGTCATTATCATATTCACTCTCTATTGATTCTTCAACTTCGAGTATTTTATCTATATCCGAAACAATATTTTGAATTAATTTTGTTTCTTTGAATCTATCTCTCATTGCTCTTCTAACAGTTTGCTCCAAATTTGTGGCAGAAGCAGAAACTGCCTGAAAGGCAACAGGTATGCTGTTTTCAACTTTGTACATATCCGCTATGTCGTAAACAAACGAAAGTTGTTTTCCTGTGTGAATAAATCCTAAAGCAGGCGAGTATCCCGTTGAAACAATTGCGGCGTGTACCAAACCGTATAAGCAAGAATTTGCAGTTGATAGGGCTCTATTTATAGGTGCGGAGTTTTGCCAGCCTGTACGGTCATAGCTTCTACCCTTCCACTCAACACCGTATTCTTTACTAAATTTAGCGTAAGCCTCTCTTACTCTAATACCTTCTTTACCTCTAATTTGTTGAAGGCTAAGCCCATTTTGTAAAGGTTCGGAAAAGCGGAATTTATACATATTGACAACAACTCTAAGGCGAGTTTCAAGGTCTGCCCACATTTGAACTTGTTTCATTAATCTTCCGGATTTCTTTGTTTCACCCGTGCCAAAAGCATAAGTTCTAACTCCTTCTTCACCCGTCCAAATTAACGAACAACCATTTTCAACTATGATTCTTACTGCATCGTGTGTTATAGTGGTACCCGGACCCAAAAGTAAGGAAGATACCGAAGAAACCGGAATCTGTGTAACTCCTTGGGCATCTAAAACTTTGATAGCATTTTGATCTTTTTCTATTTTAGCATGCTCAAAATAAAGAAAACTGATACTATCTCTAAGTTTAGGTAAGCTTCTCAAATTATTCATTTTATTGCTCCCTTAAAGCTATACTTAAAAGACCGAACCCAAACCCTTTAGCTGATCCAATTCCGTTATTAATTGCATCTATAAATAAACCGGCATTTGTTACTAAAAGATTTCCGGTAAAAAGAACCGAGTTAAACTCTGCAAAGTGTTTAATTTCCTGCCCTTTAACTCCGGTTTTTACTTTTGGCTCTTTGGCAATATTTACAGAAGAAACTGAAAAACCATTCTCTTCGCCTTTTCTTATTATCCAGTTTAGTAGTTCTTCTTCCGAATATATTCCAATTCTTTTTCTACTGACTTTTTCTCTTTTGGTCGGATTAGCTCTCAATCTAAAAAGGAGATTTAAACCCTCAATAATTTTAAGTTCAACTTTTTTAGTTTGAGGAATATCATCGCCATAAAAATAGTCATTTTCAACAGTCAATTTGCTCCATTGGGGCATGACTTGCGATTGAATAATTAAAGTTACAGCTCTTGCATTACCGGGCTCAACTCTAAAAAGTATCCTGTTTCCGGGTAATGAGTCTTCTGAATAGAACGCTTTAGAAATAGTTCTATGCATCTCATAAGGAGAATTGATTTCTTTAATCACCCTTCTGTTTCTACTATTTAAAACAAGTTTAGATAGATACATTTTTATCCTCCTGTTTAGAATATTTCACATCAACCCACTCAGTTATTACTTTTCGAGTTAAGAATTCGCGATTAGAGAAGGAAACCGGAACATCTTGCCTATAATCTTGAGTTTCGTTTTCCTCATCAGGCATAGCATCTCTAACTAATCGCAATTTAATTGTATCGCTTGTTTTACTCTCATCAGGAATTTTAAGATACGGATAATTTGAAAGTGCTTCAACAAGATTAGAAGACACCAAATTATCAACATTAGGATTAAGAAACGGTACAGAATTAATGTATGATTTTCTGCCGAGAAAGGGGGAAAAATATGGATTTTGAATTGCCGTCTTTATTTTAGTTAACAATTCAAGATTACCTTCAACACCGGCAATAAACCTTGCATTTGCAAGATATTGCCGGTAGGTTAATTGAGTTTGAGGATTTTTCCCTTCGGTATTAATTACATTGAGTGCTGTCTGAAATTCTTTTTTTATAGTACCTTCAGAATCCACTCTCACCCCAAAAATGAGGTTATTAAGCTCGGCAAGGTCAGCATCTCTCTTCATTCCTAAACAGGCTGCAATTATACCGGTCACTCCGCTTTTAGTAGGTTCAAGTGCCGTTTCTCTATAACTAAACCTGCCTCTGTAGCCCCAAGATTGCATTACACCTTCAATTTCAATAAGTAGTGTTGCCATAATAACCTCTTATTGAATGCGGTCAGTTATAGTTGAAATAAACTCATCAATATTGTTCTTTTTATATTCAATCAAAGACCCGAGATCTTTATCAGTTATTTCGTCATTTTGAAGACACAAAAGTGAACCCTCTACTACATTGTTAATAGAGCTGTAAATTGTAGAAAGTGATTCCCAGTATTTAATGATTGCTGACACCGAATTTGAAACTAACCCGTTTTTATTATCAGGTTTTACAGGTTTTTCAAACGCATTTGCTAAAGACCAGGGCGTATTTGTATCTCTTATTACGCAATAAGCAAAAGAAGGGGGATTGTGTGCAGCAAACGAATTTTGTTTACCGGTAGGCATTGCAGTAAATGAAGATTTTATATAGGCATTTACACAATCTTTCACAGCTTCATTGTCATTTTTTAAGTTGTCTTTTAATCTGCTTAAATGGATAACAGAGTAACGATAAAAGCAAGAACTTGTAAAACTGATAGTGCCCATCATTCCTGCTCCTTGCTCACCGGCTGCCTGTAAGTCATCAATTGCAGTGTAAAAATCAAATTCCATTGAGGCTTTATTTGTAGAGATTGCATGGGCAACTTGGCAGGCACCGT
The DNA here is from genome assembly GCA_014879635.1 of Ignavibacteriaceae bacterium. Lineage (GTDB taxonomy): Bacteria > Bacteroidota > Ignavibacteria > Ignavibacteriales > Ignavibacteriaceae > BA9. Next base: position 13,776 of record JACSRR010000150.1, read on the forward strand.
CTATATTATTACCCGGAAAATTTGCTAACATTCTGCCGAATAATGCAATATCATAAGAAACAGGAAAGGTTTTTACTAATTTTAATGTTTTTGGAATATCCATTTTATCAGAATAATTCTCCTTTACTACACTTACAAGACCGTCAAGTTCTGCTTCATCAAAAAAAACTAATACATCTAAAACTCCGTTTTTATCGATATTAGAAAAATAATTTTTACATATTAATTCTGAAAGATTTAGTGCTTTTTCATCAGATATAGCGTCTATCTCCTTTTTAAGTTTCTCAAAAAGCTGTTGGGTTGCAAGTTTTGATCTAAACCCTGTTTTCTCAGGTAAATTTTTCCTAAATTCATCTCTAATGGATTTTTTAATACATTGAGAAGAAATTCTCGACCTGCGATATCCGCCAAAATCGCAATCTTTAGGAGCATTAGCGTCATCACGATTCAAGCATGAGGGTGCAACATTTTGTAAAAGGTGGAGTTCAACTATCATTTTATTTTTCCTTATTTTGATTATTATTAGTTTGTTCTCTAAGCCAAAATTCTTTTGCCCAATTTATTTGAACAAAGCGGGAATCATTTTCCCAATTCAAAAGACTTTTTAATAATTCTTTGTAATTTACAGGTACTCCCGCCGAACTAAAAAGTGAAACGGCATTTCTAAGGTGATAATACAAATCTTCAAGTTTGCACTGAAGTAGTGAGTTAAACCTCAGATCTATACTTTCAGACTGAGTAATTTTTTTTAATTCTCTAAATGAAGTGCCTATGTTACCCTTATTTGTATCAACAGGGTGTAAACCATATAACGATGCAGTTAGAAACCATGGATATTGGTTAGTTTTCCAAGGAATAATAGGAATTAGATATTTGTATTGAGGAGGATATTCGCCCGGTGGATGAGCGAGCCCCCTTTTTAATTCAGCCATGGCGGCTTTGTTGTCATTTAACTTAATAAGTTCATTACAGAATTCTTGAGTTAAAATTTCTATTGACATTATAACCTCCTTAGTTACTTTTTGCAATTGCTTTTGGACCTCGAGGAGACCCGATAACTGATTTTTCAACTATTCTTTTGCATTTCAAAAAATTTATTTTACAAAATGCTTCCCAATTTTCAAATGCAGAATCAAAAAACGGATTTCCTTTTGCACATTCAGCAACAAATTTTTTAAATGGGATTTCAAGTTCTGACCAGTAGTTTTCTGCAGTTGAAATGTTTTTATAAAGTGTTTGTACAGTATCTTTATCCGCTGTATTACCTTGAAATTTGGTTAATTCACCTACAATCCTTTCTGTAAACTTTTTTAGCGCATAACCGGTTGAATCTGCTTCTTTAAGTGCTTTTTCAACAGTATTTATAAAGTCTTGGTCTTTGAGTAAATAGACCGGCAATGGTAATTCATCAAGCCTCCACAAAATTAATTTCGCCTTCTCTGTAGCAAGTCCGCCTGATTCAAGTCTAAAATTTGTTTCTGTGTCTATATAATTCTCATCTAAAAGCAAGTTTGCTTGATAAATGTTTTGAGGAGGAATCAAATTTACTTTTCCGGTTAAGGCTACCAAATTGTTAAATTCTCTCCAAGCTGCTTGTTCAGGTCTTATTTTCAGCGAGATAAAACCATCCTTTTTACTTAAAAGGTAAGCCGTAAATGGCTCTCTAACCATTTCAGGTAAACTTCTGCCTTGACTAATTTGAACTTGATTAACAAAAAAATTACCTTTAACTATATCAGGAATCAATTTTACTGCCCGTGTAGTAAAAGTTAGATAATCGAGATAACCGGTAAGAGGTTTCTCAGTTCTCAATAATCCTTGATTATTTTCCCAACATGGTGTGTCATTTTCATCTTCATTTTGCACTACATTTAATTCGGGTGAAATTAGGTTGTTTAACATCAAAGTACTAAAGAGGTCATTTCCTTTTACCAGATTAATTAAAATACCCGTAAACGGTGAGCCGGTGAAATTTGTAGTTATACCTTTAACAAGACTTTTACTCACACCACCCCCCGGTGCAAAAGTTTGAAAGGCTATAAGGTGTAGTGCAGCATCAGCAGGAGTTAGAAGAGGAGTAGTTTTTACATTTGAGTGGTCGTAATAGACAACATTGTTGCCCGCTGCTTTATGCATTACAATTTTAGTTACCGGTGCAGGTTCTGCGGTGGGGTGTTCAAACACCTGGTAAAATGGGTAAAGTTCATGAAATAAGTAGAATCTATCATGCCACTTTTTAAAGTAATTTTCTATTGCTTCTTTATTGAATGAACCTCTTTTGTATAGTTCGGACCAACTTTTTTTACTATTTACCGGTTCAATTCTTCTAATTAATGCGAGTAATACTCTGAACATACCAAGTTTTACTAATGGTGAGTAATGATAAATGTCCCGGTAATTCTTGGTTTCTGTTAGTAACTCAAGAAATCCAACATTAATAAGGTTCCCGTTTTTATCAATTACCGGGATCCACTTTTCATTAATTAAATTAAATGCATTCAAATCAACCTCTAATTAAATTATAAATAATCCTTTGTCATTATCGTAAAATAATTTTATGCTAATATTATTACTATTAAACGAATAAACTCCGTCGATAAATTTAACCATTCTTAAATATCTTAATGCTCCGTTCTTTTTCCATTTTTGCGGAATTTCTGTTTC
>JACSRR010000206.1 GCA_014879635.1 Ignavibacteriaceae bacterium
TCACAATTGAATACAATTGAATATCAGTAAATCAAACAATAAAAAAATAAGAGCTTCTCTGTGCTCTCTGTGCTCTCTGCGGTTAAATTATTTTTTGCCACTTAAAAATCCATTAAGCCTTCAATTTTCCGGATTCAAAGTACTATTTTATAAAACTACAGTTTAAAAGTGTCATATCTGTGCAATAATTACGCAGTAAGGTAAAATATTTGCACACTTTTAATAAAAATAGTTTGGTTTTTACCCACCTAAAGCTAAAAAAATATTTGGCATGCAAATTGCTAACATGGTTGATTAAGAAAATATTGCATGATAATAAATGATCAATATATTGTCTTTTTCTTAGGAATAATTCCACACTTTTTAATGCTTCAACTTGAGGAAAAAGGTAATTCTTTCAAAATGCTTTAACTTAAAGCTCGTAAAGATTTCTAAAATATATGCAATAGTTAATCTTGAAGAATTATTATAAATGTTGGATTTGTGAATATAAAGCTCAAATACGCATTAGATAAACAGATAATGATCCTAAAAATTAAAGATTCTTAATAGTCGTTATTTATTAAAAATGGGTTAAAATGACAATAGTTCTTACTCTTGATTACGAATTATTTCTTGGAGAGCAAACAGGAAATGTTGATGACTGTATGATTGAACCGGTGCGTGAATTGGCATCAATTTTGAAGTTGAATGACTCTAAAATGACAATTTTTTGGGATATTTCTCACTATATGAGATTGCAAGAATTGGCACCCGGAAATAAAAAATGTAGAAATGACCTCGAAAAAATTAAAGAATCAATCTTAAGTCTTGCCGGCGCCGGACATGATATTCAGATGCATATTCATTCGCATTGGATTAACTCCGACTTTGTTAATGATAGTTGGGTGTTAAATTATGATTTTTTTAGACTCCATAATTTAGAATTAAAAACAGCAAAGAAGGGCGTAATTTTAGATTATTTGCAAAAGGCTGTTTTCACGATGGAAGAAGTAATAAAACCGGTTATCCCAGGATATAAAGTAACAATGTTCAGAGCAGGCGGGTATTTGTTAGAGCCTTTTGAGTTATTAATTGATGCCTTTAAGGAGTTAGGAATTAGAATAGATTCAAGCATACTTCCCGGAATTACATATAACAACCATGAACTTACCGGCTTCGATTATAAGAATTATCCCCAAAAACCATACTATAGATTTAATAATTCACCAAAAACAGAGGATATAAACGGATATTTTTACGAAATTCCTGTTACAACGGTTAAAATACCTGCATGGAAAAACTTTATATTCCGGATTCAGCGAAAAACAGTTTACCGGAACTTGAATAAGAATTTACCCGGCTCAAGTATGAATCATGTCTATTATAAGAAATTAACTCTGTTGGATAGATTATTTTTGATGTTAAAACCCGTTACAGTTCAATTTACTTTAGATTCAAATTTTACGGGACAAGTAAAATACTTTCTTAAAAAAAGTCCGGAGTATTCTGTAATGATAGTTCATTCAAAACTTTTTAGACAACTACATTTTCAGATAATGAAGAAACTGATAACGCAACAAAATATAAAATTCATTTCGTTAAAAGATTATGTTTGTAAAGAACAAATTTTAGAGTGAACGAAAAATCAATTTATTTGGCAAAAAAGTTCGAGGTTCGAAGTTCGAAGTTCGAAGTTCGAAGTGTCTTGTCCTAAAGATGGTTGTCACTAATCTGAACTGAATTTTCTAAGTGGATATTGAGGTTGCAAAATCAATTTTTTGACGCCGGAGGTGTCACATGTTAAAAAAGGTTTTAACCGCCGAGCACACCGAGTACGCAGAGAGGCAAAAAAGTTCGAGGTTCGAGGTTCGAGGTTCGAGGTTCGAGGTTCGAGGTTCGAGGTTCGAGGTTCGAGGTTCGAAGTTCGAAGTTCGAAGTTTGGCCTGTTTTGTACTAAATATGGTTGGCTCTAATCTGAACAGAATTTTCTAAATGGATAAAAATAGGAAAATCAATTTTTTGAATCCGGAGGTGTTATGTTGTGAGGGCGTAAACCTTAAAGTGGATGGTATTGCTAAATTGTGTTTTTGACGCCGGAGGTGTCACATATTTGTAGTAAAAAAAAGAATTCCTGATTTGTTCAGGACCCCGGAGGCGGTCGCATGTTAATTTTATCCCAATCCCGGCAGGGTCGGGACTACGAACTAAGAGCAATTTTTTAACCTAGAACTCCCGCACCCCGAACTTTTCTCTCTGTGCCCTCTGTGTGCTCTGCGGTTAATAATTTTATTGGTAAATGCGATCCCGACAAGAATCGGGAGTAGTTGACAAATTTAGTGGGTAGATCGCTACGCTTGCAGTGGGCAGAAAAAGAAGTAAAGAGTAATCCCGACAGGGTCGGGAGTAAAGAGTAAAGGGGGGCGCAATCCCGACTGTGTCGGGAGCAGTAAAGGGTAAAGGGTAAGCCCGACTCTGTCGGGACGATTCAACTTCGAACCCCGCACCTTGAACTTATTTCGGAATTTGAAAATACATAGTTTATGACTATATTACCCCAATAAATTCATTCAAAAAAACAACCATGGCAAAGAAGAAAATACCTTACGGCGTATCTAATTTTGAAGCGATTAAAGCAGACAACTACTTTTATGTAGATAAAACAAAATACTTGGAAGTTTTAGAAGGATTTAATGAGAAATATCTCTTTTTTCTGCGACCCCGCAAGTTTGGTAAGTCTTTGTTCATTTCATTGTTAGAATATTACTACGGGGTAGATCACAAAGATAAGTTTGATGATTTGTTTAGCGAGTATTACATTGGTAAAAACCCCACACCCAAAGCAAACAGTTATTATATTTTAAAATTTGATTTTAGTTCAATCATGACATCTTCACCTGAAGAGACATATAAAGGCTTTAGAACAAAGGTGATAGATGGAGTAAGTAGATGTATCTACTCTTATAATTTATTTACGGAAAGTGCGAGAGAATATATACTAAATCAAGAAACGAGTAATCAAATATTGATTATTTTTCTTAATATTTTTAAGTCAAAAAGTCTAAGTAATAAGATATATATATTAATAGACGAATACGACCACTTCACAAATGAGTTAATTTCTTTTAGGTTAAATGAATTTTCTGAAATAGTATCAAGAAACGGCTAT
>JACSRR010000398.1 GCA_014879635.1 Ignavibacteriaceae bacterium
AAAGAAATAAGAGTTATAAATTTTGGGATAAGGTGAGTAAAATTTCTTTATTAGTGGGCTTTCTACTGAGTTAATTTACATCTAAACCGATACTATTTTTATATTCCTCAACTATTCGTTTAATATTTATTTTTTGCTGTTCAGTTTTCTTGGAGTACAGGTTTACCATCATTGACATTCTTGGGTTTCTACTCAATAATTGTGCATTTCTATCAATAAAATTCCAATAAAGTGAATCCCAAATTTCACACCAATCTCCTTTTTTGTAGTCACTCATTTTTAATAGATAATTAGAACCGCTTACATAAGGCTTAGTGGTTATCATTGCACCGGCAGAATACAAACTCATCCCATAAAGGTTTGGCACCATAACCCAATCGTAAGCGTCAATAAACAATTCCATAAACCACCTGTAAATTTCAAAAGGGTGAATTTCAAGGAGATTCATAAATGAGCCGAGTACCATCAACCTCTCTATATGGTGTGAATACCCCGATTTGAGCAAGTTTTTGATGACAATATCAACCGGCATTATTCCCGTTTTGCCGGTGTAGAACACATCAGGTAATTTGTTTTGATGATTAAGCAGGTTCAAATTTCTCATTTTTGTGCCTTCAAAATGATAAATACCCCGTATGAACTCCCGCCATCCAAAAACCTGTCTTATAAATCCCTCTAAACTGTTAAGCGGGATACACTTTTCAATGCCGAATTTAATTGCTTCATTTACAACTTCAACCGGAGTAATTAACCCAATATTTAACGCCGGAGAAAGAACTGAATGGTTTATCACTGTATATTTTGTGGAGAGTGAATCTTCATAAATACCAAAATTTTCAAATCTTTTCTCCAAAAAATCTCTGAGTGATTTTGATGCTTCTTCATGAGTTACAGGGTAGTTAAGATGATTAGTATCTCCCCAATTACCGGGAAAATTTTTGAGGATATACTCTTTTGCTTCTTTCACAAAATTATTTTCGATGAAAATTAAAGGTTCGGGCGGTGTGTAATCTTTCGGAAGTTTCTTTCTATTCTCATCGTCAAAACTAAACCTGCCTCCAACCGGAGAACCGTTTATCATGAGTATTCCCGATAATTCCCTTCTCTCTTTGTAAAGCGAACTCATTAGGTATCTTTTTTTGCCCGAAAGTAAGGTTTTAATTTCATTTAAAGGATTTATAAAACCGGGATTTTGGGTAAAATTAATTAATACCGAATACTCATTTCCATACCTTATTAATCTCCTCTGCAATAGATAATCATCCGGGAATACACAGTTTAACTTTTTGATTCCTTCTTTACCAAACAATGCAAATAAACTTTTTAGAGTTGGAAACTCTGCAGTTGAAGCATAAAATACTTTGAATCCTTCCTCTTCAAGAAAGATTTTGTAAAACCTCATTGAAGCTCTATGCAATACTAACTTTTGTTTATGAAAATTGTATTGCCTAAAGAAAAGTGGGTCTTCAAATAATATTACCTCATTCCCTTTTGTTAACGCAGGGTTAGACTTATAGAGTTGATGCGGAAAAAGTAGAGATACTTCACCTTTCAAAAACTTACCACTTCTTAAAGATAAAAAATACCGCAAGTATGATAAAAAAGAAACCAACAATGTAATTCCATTTGAGCTCTTCTTTTAGATATAATACCGAAAATGCTGCAAAAACAATAAGTGTAATCACTTCCTGAATTGTTTTTAATTCGGCAGCATTAAAAGTACCGTGACCAATTCTGTTTGCCGGTACCATAAAAATATATTCGAAAAAAGCGATCCCCCAACTCACTAAAATTACAATCCACAGTGGCTTCTCCTTAAATTTAAGGTGTCCGTACCAGGCAAATGTCATAAAAATATTAGATATTAAGAGTAATACTACAGTTTTCATAAATACCGTTTAAATTTCATTAAAAAACAAAGTGTGAAAACAGGAAAATTATCAAACCAATAAGACCGCCAATAACAGTTCCGTTTATTCTGATATATTGGAGATCTTTACCTATTCTTACCTCTAAATTATCAGTAAATTCTTTGGTGTCCCAATTTTTAACCTTATCGGAAATTAAATTTTTGATTTGATTTGAATTATTGTCAAGAAAACCGGTGGCGGCATCTTCAACAAATGAGTTAATTTTACTCTCAAGCTGTCCATCGGTTCTAAGTTTTTCTCCAAAACTTTCAAGAGACTCTTTGAGTTTTGTTGATATTATAGAATCTTCGGCATTTAAATCTTCAAGTATTGAATCGGTAAGCCTTTCCCACATTGAATCCACATATCCCTGAAATTTTTCGGAGTTAACAAAATTTTCTTTTACCGAATTGATTTTCTCCTTCATATCAGGGGAATTTTTCATTTTATCTGCTAATCCGGATAAATATTTATCCATCATTTCCCGGCTTTCATGATTTTCGTCATTCATTGCCTTTACTAAAAATTTTTCTAGCTTATCAGCCACATATTTTGCGATTGGTCTTCTAATATCTCCTTTACCCCACGGGATTTGTATTGCCGGAATCGGAATTTCGTCAGAGATTTTAATGATTATTTCTTCGTAGTTCTCTTTGAAGTAATCATATAGACCTTTATAAAAAGCAGAAAAGTATTCCTGCTTTTTCTCGCCGCTGTTAATATAATCAACTATACTTGCCAATACCACCGAAAAATCTAACTCTTTTAGTCCCTTATTAAGGTAGTTTATTACAAATAGTTTGTACTCTTCTTTTTTTAAGTTTCCTACCACAGCTGTTAACAACTTCTTCATTTGAGTGGTTGTTTGTAAGATGAATGACTCATCGAGCATTTTTTCACCGAGAGAGGCAGCGGGATTGTAATTTCTGACCGCATTTATGATAGCGTCTTTGTTCAAAAAATTATCTTGAACATAGCTACCGAGGTTTTCACCGAGTTGATCTTTCTTTTTGGGCAAAATTGCCGTGTGAGGTATCGGAATTCCTAACGGATGTCTAAAAAGTGCAGTTATTGCAAACCAGTCAGCCATTGCACCAACAACCGCTGCTTCGCTAAAAGCTATTATAGCTAATACCCAAAATTCTTGTATACCCCAAATTTTTAAGATAATGAACAATCCGGCAAAGAATGCTAACAACAAAGTAGCAATCACTTTCATTCTTTTTAATGAAGATGA
>JACSRR010000307.1 GCA_014879635.1 Ignavibacteriaceae bacterium
AAAAACCAAGAACTACGAACTAAGAACTAAGAACATTTTTTAACCTCGAACCCCCGCACTCCGAACTTTATCCCCCTTTTTGTTATCTTAGGTTAGCCTGTTTTACCACCAAAAAAACAGGTGAACCTTTTAAAAATGTAGTTGTGAAATAGTACCAAATTGCTTTAATTGTGCATTACTCAACATGCCCTTAATTAATATATGCTTAAATCTGAAAGAATATTAAATTTGACTTTATTATTTTTGGAAAAAATGAAAACAGGTTACATACATGTTTATACCGGTAACGGAAAAGGTAAAACAACAGCTGCTATAGGTCAAGTAGTAAGAGCAGCAGGAAGCGGCTTAAAGTCTTACTTTCTGATGTTGATGAAAGATTACCCATACAGTGAAGTAGTTGCTTTAAAGAATCTTTCCGGTTTTATTACGGTAGTTCAAGCCGGGGGAGATGATTTTGTTTACAACCGTGTTTCTCCATCGCAAATTGAAATTAACAAAATAAAAGATGCCTTACTTCTTGCTAAAAATGCTATGATTAGCGGAGATTTCGATATTGTTGTAATAGACGAGGCTTTTGTTTCAATTTACTTTAATCTTATCACAGAAGCAGATCTTTTAGATTTTATTGCATTCAAACCCGCAGAGGTAGAACTTATATTAACAGGCAGGTATGCTACTGAGAGTATCCTCGAAAAAGCAGATTTAGTTACTGAAATGAAAGAAATCAAACATTATTATGAGCGCGGTGTAAAGGCAAGAAAAGGGATCGAAAGTTAAGAATTATCTTTAAAAGTGAAAAACCGCCACAATTTAGCCCTGTGACGGTTTTTCTGAGGGAGATACGAGAACTTTTACTTCAAATATATCATCTTGTTCACTCTATTTATGCCCGTATTTGATGTAAGTTTATAGAAATACACGCCTGAAGCATAATTTGAAGCGTTCCAAGAAAAATTATAATAACCTTCTGTAATATAACCATCAAAAAGCGTTTCTACAAGAGTACCGCTTTGGTCGTATATTGTAAGCTGAATGTTACCTGACTCCGGGATCGCAATTTTGATTGTTGTTTGTGGATTAAACGGATTAGGATAGTTTTGAAATAATCTAAACTCTGCGGGAACACCTTCATTGTTTTCGACATTTAGCAGAGTAGAGTTTAAAACCGGAGTGTGTCGTTTATTACCGCTGTGATCTGAAACTTCAATAATATAAAAATAGCTTTTTCCGGGTACTATATTTGCATCTAAATATGAACGGTTATTATGATCTAATTGCACAATTGCAGTTGAGGGATTTGCTTCAAAATTATGTACATCCGATCTGTAAATCTTAAAATAACTGACATCGGGGTATTGTGTTGTGTTTACATCCCATGTAATTGAGTAACCGTTTGAATGCATCGAAAGATTAAATGAGTTAAAAGCCGGGGCATTATTATCAATAGAAATTCCGCTCCCTTCCCTACCCCAATACACCGCAACAGGATAATTATCAATTGGAATTGCGGCAACCATAAAAGTGAAAGCTTCATTATTATTTAAAGTAGGTGCAACATAAGAATAATTTAAGAATGGGCGTTGAGGAACTGCAGGGATTGTTTGAATAAAATCCCAAAGCTCGTTTTCTATCATGTATATTGTTGAGCCGCCAAGTAAAATTTCTGATGTGAAATCAAACTCCTTAATTTCAGAACGAAGACCGGTTGTGTCATTAACCTTTCTAAACAACAAATAATTTGATATTCCCGAAGGTCCGGTTTGCGGGTCAAGATAAGAATTTTTCCAAGTTACTCTTACTTGCAATCCTTCGTCATCAGGGATATCGGAAACCGTTAGAATATCCGGATTTACAGAAAGAGTATCTAAAGTAAGTTGATAAGCACCGCTAAAGGAAGGACTTGAGTTATTTCCTGCAATTGTGATGTAATATGTTCCTGTTGTATTAATTTTTTGAACAAGATCATTTGAATAATAATTATAGGCAATTAAACTGCCATTTGCGTCACGAAGTGCTATAAAAATATAATTATTAAGCTGGTTGGTTGCTGATATTTTGACAAACTCGTCTTTTACAGCGTTAAATTTGTAAGTATCTACATCTTCAGCCGGACAAATAAGTGCACCATCCGAAATAAAGCCATAAGATATTGGAAATGCAAGTGCTATAGAGTTATTTGGCTCGTACGGGTCTGAATCGCAAACAAAACCCGAAACAACAAAATTGTCTATTATCACACCTTTGGCTTGAGGCACTGTATTTGAACCAATTTGTTGAACAAATCTGAGCATTACAGTCTCACCGATGTAGGGCGTTAAGTCACAATCTTCGTAATTTGAAGCATCAAAAGGAAATGAGAACCATTGATTTAATTGTCCGGCAAACAAATAATTAAGAAATTGCTGCCAAGTTGCACCACCATCGGTACTAATTTGAATGGTGAAGAAATTGTTAATTCCGGTGTTGCTGTACGGAATATCAAGAAAAAGGTCAAATGAGAACTCTGCCCTGTCTAAATTTTGTAAATTTATGGGTGGAGTTACTAAGACTTCGGTAACTGAAGGTTCAATAAACCCGGTAACTTGGTTAAAACCTGCGGCTGCAAAATTGCCGGTAGTAGAAAATAGACCGGAGATATGCCAATTTGGTGTACCGTTGCCTGCAATCCTGACAAATTGCCAACCCGGCGCACCGTTTTCGAATGATTCAGTAAGTATAAGATTTTCGGGGAGATTTTCACCCTTTTTAACCTTATCACTAATTTGAACATTTGATAAATCGATTAAATTTAACCCGCGTAATGACTCCTCTTGTGCACTAACCGGAACAATTAATACGGTTAACAACAACATGAACATGAACTTTTTCATAAAGTATCCTTTTTGGTTTAATGAGGAGATAAATATATAACTCAAAAATGATTTTGTAAGTTCCTAAGTTTAACTTTTATTTGCTCGGGGTTTAAAAAATAAAGTTTACTCATACAGAAAAAAGCCTGAGTTGATTATTCTTAAGTTGACTGCATTAAGTAGTGGGTAGAATTAGTGGGTAGTGGATAGTGGATAGTGGGTAGAATTAGTGGGTAGTGGATAGTGGAT
>JACSRR010000084.1 GCA_014879635.1 Ignavibacteriaceae bacterium
TTTTTAACTTCAATTCCGGCTTTTTCACCTAACCAATCAAGAAAGCTTGCAGAATCTTGTTCATTACGGAGTAAAAATTTGTACCAGTCGTCTTCATTTTCTAAATAAGAAACAAAATCGGAGAAATTTGCAAATGAGATATCCGTATCTGAGAGCGAGAAAACCTTAACATTAGAAACTGCTCCGCCTTGAACAGGAGTAGCTTTCCCTGTAGATAACCAAGAAATAATTGTGTTATAGTCCCATCTGACTGCAGAATCTTGATGAATCAAATTTTCAATTAACGGGTTTATCTCCCACAGTTTATGGTCAAACTCAATTGGTAAATTTCCTGATAATCTAAGTTTAACGAAATTTTTAAACGCAGCTTTTTCGTAGTATTGAGGGTAGAACAACTTTAAAAGCATCATCCCGATTGAATAAAAGTCAGACTTTGCCGTAAATATTCCGTCAAAAACTTCCGGTGCGGTGAAAAAATCGATTAAATCTACTCTGCTTCTGTCAATTTTTTCTAAAACGGGATTCTTAGTTCTGTAAGTAGAGCCTAAAAAATTTGACAATATAATTTTACTTTTAGAATCATCGGCATAAAAAAACGAATCGGGAGTTGCGGTACATAAAAACAAATCATTTTCGTGAAGTGTATTAAGAGCATCAAAAATTTGAACGAGAACGGTATTTCTTAAATGAGAGAAATCAGGTATAAGATTTGCAAATAAGAGTGCATAATGGCTTCTCTCATAAATTTCATAGCAAAATTTATATTTGTATTTTTTTATTCCCGTACCATAATCAATAATTTTAGGAATTGCAGAATTGTTTATTCCTAAAAGTCTAAACAGGGATGTACTTTTTAATTCTTCTGAATTTTTGTGTAATCTAAAATAGAGCCGGAGTAAATACTGTTTCTCATCTTCACCGGTCAGGGCGTAATAAAAACCGTCAGTTGCAGGATTGTTATGAAATCTAAAACCCTTAACAAGGTATGTTTGTTTGCTAAGGGTTAAAATTTCACCGGCATTAAGTATGGGTAATTCTGATAAATCATATTTAGCAGACGCCGTTTCGGTATCTACCTCATGAAATTCAGAACTTATTATAGTATTTTTATTCAATAACTTTTATTGTTTTTATCAGTTTATTTAATTTTTCAATTATAAAAGTAATTTAGAATGATAACAGTTTTAAATTCGATTTTTAATAATTGTTAAATTTAAAACTCTAAGATAATTAAAAAGTTTAAGCTTCAAGGCTTAAATACTATAAGTTTACTGCAATTTCTATAATTTCTTTGTTTCTTTCTACTCCTACCATGGCAACATCACCGGGGTTAAGAGTTGACATTCTATCCATATATTCATAAATATCGTTCACGGGTTTTCCGTTAATTGACACAATAATATCGCCTTTTTGAATGCCTGATTTAGCTGCAGGTTTATCAGGAACTACATTTTCAACTAAAACACCTTTTGCACCTTCAGAAACATAACCCGGCATTATTCCGAGTGAAACTTTCATTCTTGAAGAAGGACTTTGTCTCTCTTTTGGACCAGCTTCCTGAAAATTAAGTTTATTGCCTGTGAATGCTAAATTTGAGATAACATCATAGGTTAAATCACTTATTAATTTTTGTGCTTCGTAATTAATTTTCTCATGATCATCAGCCGGGGTGTGGTAATCTTCATGCACTCCGGTAAAAAAGAAGAGTACAGGAATGTTTTTTGCATAAAAAGATGCATGGTCAGAAGGTCCTAATCCTTCGGGAGAAAAATTAATATTTAGAGGATAAGTTTCTTTTAACTTAGTGAGGATCTCATTAAATTCAACAGCAGTTCCTGTACCTCCTATAGTTAATGCTTTAGTATCGGGGTTAAGTCTGCCTACCATGTCAAGGTTTACCATCATTACAATTTTACTCAAATCAACGGGTGGATTTTCAACAAAATATCTTGAACCGATTAAGCCCATTTCTTCAGCACCAAATGCCACGAAGATTATACTTCTTAGTGGTTTTTTTGCTAATGCATATCTTTCAAAAATTTCAAGTGCGGCAGAAGTACCCGATGCATTATCATCAGCACCGTTGTGGATTTCGTTTAATTCCGGTCTTCTTGAACCGCTACCTGAGCCACCCCATCCTAAATGGTCAAAATGTGCCCCAATTACAATATATTCGTCTTTTAATACAGGGTCTGAACCTTCAATCATTGCAACCACATTCATTGTTTGAACTTTATTCTGTATCATGTCTGTTTGCAATTCAACAGCAGATCCGGAGCTTATACTTGCGGGTTTTTTATCTGACGCATATTGTTTTTCAAGATCGGTGATAGATAAATTTACCGGTTTTAAAATTTTATTTGCAATATCTCTTTTGATATTAACAGCAGGAATTGCGGCTGCAGATTCTCTTGTTGCTGAAGAAGAAGAAATTAACTTATCATCTTTATCAAAACCTTCAGGGTTTACAAAAATAACTGCTAACGCTCCGTTATCTCTTGCAGTGGTAATTTTCTTTCTGAGAGATGAATAATTTTCATAAATTTTATCAGAAGTGGGGGCACCTCTAAAAATCATAACAATTTTATCTTTTACATCAATACCTTTATAATCATCCCATTTTAACTCGGGCTCATCTATTTGAAAACCGTAACCTGCAAAAACAACCTGAGAATTTACAATTCCGTTAGCGGAGTAGGGAAGTACAGTAAAGCCAGTTTCAAAACTTTCAATTTCTCCGTTTATTTTGAGTTTATTCGATTTACCCGGAGATAGAGAATTAAAAACTTCAAAATATTGCATTCCGTTATCATACAATAATTTAGCGTTAGTTTTTTGCAATTCTTTAATCAAATATTCTGCAGCTTTTATATCATTTCCGGTTCCCGGAGCTCTACCTTCAAGTTCATCTGAGGATAAGAATTTTACATGATATTCAAGTTCCTCAATAAGTATTTCCGGATTTTCGCTTTGAGCAACTGCCCGGAAATTCAAGACAAAAAGGCTGATTACGATGAATAAAAATTTGATTCTATACATTTGTACTCCAAGAAAGGTTTATTTAAATCTTTTTTTATT
>JACSRR010000145.1 GCA_014879635.1 Ignavibacteriaceae bacterium
AAATTATTATTTTCAAAAATAAATGGTTCTATTGAAAAAGCATATTTATCAACTTCAATCATACCATCTTCATTTATTAAAGATTCTTTATAATCCGAATGCACTCCAAAGATAGTCCAGTATGATTTTTCCTCATTAAAATATCTTGGGTAATATCCTCTTTTAGAATTTTTAGAAACATTTACAAAAAATGCGTTAATATCTTCGGAGAAAAAATAAGGTTGAAGGTTTATTGATTTTATGGATAAAGAATCTTTTAAATTTCCCTTAATCTTAATAAATCGTGTATCCGTACCGGGTAATCTTATAAACGAACTACTTTTGATATTACCCGAAACCGAATAAACTTCAGAAAAATCAACTCCGTTACCTGAGATTAAAATTGAAAAATCATTTTTTAAGCCCTCTTTACCCCACTCTATTATTAACCCGCCAATCTCAGAGTTCATACCTAAATCAACAGTTAACCACCAATCTTTTTCCGGAAACCAAATTCTGTTTGATCCCCCATTAAGTAAATATTGAAGGTTTTGAGAATCCGTTGAACTTATTATTGCCGGATTTAACTCATCAAAACTTTTTCCGGTTAATTGATTGAAATAAAAATCATCTATATAAATAGTCCCTTTTCCACCGGTTGCAGAGGCAATAGTAAATTCAATATAATTAGAACTCTTTAATTCACGATTAGCGGTAGGACCCCAAGCAAAATTAATGTTTCGTTTTTTAACGGTTTCTTTTGACCATTCGTTTGAAAAATTCTTTCTTCGTTGATTATACCACCATACATTTTCACGAGAGTTGTCAAGAATTTTAAACTCCCAGTCATTTACCGGTGAATCTGCTTTAATTCTATAATTAAATGTAAAGTTGTCCGGAAATGTTATATCAAATTTTTTTTGGATACCGCAATATCCGGTTCCATATATGAAGTTGTAATCAATCCTAATAGATTTGCCATTTAATCCTTCTATATTTGAAATGCTTATCTCAACACCATCTGACTTAATGATTTCCCATCCTGTTAAATCTTCAAAATTATCTAACAGTGTTTCTTGGGGAATTAAAATAGATGTAAATAGAAAAATAAAGGATACTAATAGAATCTTTAGCATATTACATTTCTTTGAAGTTAAGGTTTTTTAAACCGTTAATGATAATTGGATCTTTCATTACAAACTTCCAAACAAAGTCATTTCTATAATTTTCGATCATTAAAACAATAGGACCCTGGTCAATACCTATATACTCAGAATTGAACCAATTTAATGTAGGATTAAATGAATCAACAAAGCCGTACTTGCCCCATAGACCTCTTTTCCCGTACACTTTATACATATTTATTAATGTTGGAATGCAAATTTCAGGAGCAAAAGGAATTGAACCTGCTGCCGCAGTTGGTGCAATTGTACCATCATCAAAATAATTATCTCCTAATTCAGGACCTGCAGCACCTCTTCCCGCATACCCGAGAAATTTCTTGTCATCAAAATTGAATGTTTCACCGGGACCGTCGCAGGCAGTGATTCCCCAAGTTAATGAATCATACCCTTTCCAGCCATGTATATTTTCAATACTATATCTTTGTTGTGATATAACGGCTCTTCTCGAATTTTCAAAGTAATCTATTCCTTTCTCTAAATTTTTAGAGTCATATATTCCTCTGAAATCAACAAAAAGATGACTATATTGATGACCAAACATTGGTGGGAAAACAAAGTGAGGCTCAATACCCTCATAAGTTTGTTTCCACCTATAACCATTTAACCAACTGTTATAAACTCTATCTATTTCATTTAAGCCTGAACCTGCAGCAATGATATATAAAATAAGAGCTTCATTATACCCTACCCATCCATGGTTAATTAAACCCGTTTCAGGAAACCATCCCATACTCAAACTATTAGCATGCTTTTCTGATTCTTTAGGAATAATAAAGTAATTCCAGTCAATTCCCTCAAAAATTTTGTTTGATAGTGATCTTATCAAAACTTCCGATGAATCTTCCCTGTTATAATATTGTCTTGCAAAAATCAATCCTGCAAATAACAATCCGGAATCAATAGTCGAAAGTTCACAATCCCAAGTTCTAGTTCCATTTTTTATATCCAAAAAATGATAAAAAAGCCCTTTGTAACCTGTTGCAGATTTACCGGTACCCTTTAACGAATTAGTGAGAAATTTAAGCATATTTAGAGTGAGTTTGACTGAATAATCACGGTTAATCCAGCCTTTCTCTGCACCGATTGCCCAAACCGGAATTGCAAATCCCATTGAGGCAATGCTTGCCGGCGACCAATCGGCATTTCTATCTTTAACTAAACCCAGTTCTTCATTTATTTCATTTACAAAAAAAAGAAAAGACCTGTATTGTAAAGTGTCTAAAAATTCAGCCTCATCTTTAAACTCCGTTGAGTCAAATCTATTATTGAAATTAGTAAAAACAGGTAAAAACAAAATTATTGACATAGCAATTTTAAATATCATTATGAACTCAATAAAAATTAATGCCAAGCGTTAGCCGGTGTGCCTGAGCTAACCTTCCGTAATCTGCATACGCATAATCAAATTTAATGCTCATTGAGCTGTTAAATTCATAATTAAAACCGCCTCCAAAAACGGCACCTCCCTCAGAGTTGGCTAAAAACAGATTTCTGTACCCTGCACGCAAGAAAAAATTTTTAACTAAATTTAGCTCTCCTCCAACATTAATTGATTCAGAATTATCATTAGGATGAAGTGCATCTATAGAAAGTAAAAATTTGAAATCATTAGAAAAAACATAGGGGTAAGAAATTCCGGCTCTAAAAATAACAGGTAATGAAAATTCATCAACTCTAAATTCGGCAGGTAGCTGATCATTATCGCCATATTTTTTGGGATCTAAATCATGATTGAGATATAAATCTCTTCCATCATATTTCCCCTTTGTACCAAAATTAGAAACGCTTGCTCCAATCATAACTCCGCTTTCAGTAAGTCTGTATTGCACACCAAAGTTAACACCAAAAGCATTTAAACTGCTGTGCCATATTGATTCATTCATATATGTAATTTGCATCCCGACTGAAACTCTGTCAGTCAGCATTAATCCATAGCCTAAACCAAAAGCAAAATTAGTAACCGAATATTGTTCACCGGTACCCAGAGGTTGTTCAACCGTTCTTACTGCTATTTCTCCTGAGCTCAGGTTAGTCATCATTATTGAAAAAGTACCAAGTTCGGTAAAATTTATTGCAGCAATAGCATAATTGTAGGTAATATCTGCAATCCATTGATTATGAGTAAACTGAACTTGAGAACCTGACAACCTACCCAAACCTGCCGGATTAAAAAAACTCAAAGTTGCTTCGCCCGATAACGAGACACCGGCATTACCCATTGAGATTGCCCGGGCAGAGGGTTCAATCTTTAAAAACTGACCAACTGTAGTTCCTGCTTTGTTTTGTGCAAAATTAGGGAACAACATAATTAGTACAAAAAATAAAATTTTCGAAATAAATAAACTATTTTTCATCATGAACCCTATTTAATTAATGCAAATTTACCGATGAATGTACCCGCTTCTCCGGCATCAACATGATAAATATAAAGACCGGGAGCAACTTCTAATTTATCGCTGTTTCTTAAATCCCAGCTTACTACACCTGAGTTTATATTACCGTCATGAGTTAAAGTATTAACTAGTTCGCCGGTCAGTGTGTATATTCTGATTTCTGCATAAGAGGTTAAATTTCTAAATTCAATTTTTCTCTCACCTCTTCCTGTAACGGCATATCTTTGAGGCTCAAAACTTGCAGCAGCAACATAAGGGTTTGGAACAACATAAGGTTCTTCTTTAAATTGTTTTTTCGCTAAATTTGCGTCAATTCTTTCAGCCCTTGTCGTAAAATGAAATTTATCGCTACTTGAAAAAGGTAGAACGAGATTAAGCCGGTAGGTATCACCTTGACCGGGTAAAATCTTTGTGATTGAAGAATTGCCTGTAGTATCAGGCTCAATTCGCCATGTAGGTCTAAAGTTGGTGGCGTCAGTAACCGGTGCGGTTAATATTTCAATGTAATCTCCTAATTCTGATAATGTACCGCTATTATTAACATTTCTGAATCTGAATTTAAGCTTTATATCACCCAAGGGACTTTTAGCGATAACATTAAATTTTGCAGGTTTTGCAGGAACACCCACGCCGGCAGTAGATGTATCAACTATTGAATTGGAAAAAACAATTTCGATGTTTTCCGGAAATCCTGTTCGTCTTCTCGAAATAGGAAATCCCGGAGCATATCTTGTCTTAAATAAAACATTTGTGATTGACCCTTCGGCAAAGCCGGTTTTTGCACTATCAATTTCTGTTTCTTTTACGGTATAAATTACCGGCATTATTCCTAATCCGGAAGGTCCAATTCCTAAACCGGTCAAATCGTCACCAAACCTAAATAGAGTGTCTCCGTTTGAAAGATTCACCAAATTGTAATATTCAGCCCTAACGCTATCAACCGAGTTTTCAAAATTAATCTCGAAGGTATGTCCGTCAGGAACAAGTGAAGGATTTAATATATTTAAATCAATTTTACCGTTTCCTCTACCCGAAACCTGGGTAAGTGAAAACGCTTCAGCCGGTAAATACCCCGCAACCGGTGGGTTTGGAACCACCATCGCCACATTTTTAGGCAGTATTGTACCGCCTCTGAGTGTTCTGCTTACAGTAATTGCATTTTCGGAAGGATATATTTCAATTGAATCTACTCCTCTATCATAAGCTGTAACCGCATAGTAGTATAGCTGACCGTTTACAACCGTCGTATCTCTGTATGAATGCCTTAAGCCGGAATCTTCACCTAAAAAATAAGCAACTCCTTCAACTGTAGTTCTTGAGAATCCGGCAATACCGTTCTGTAAATCAAAAATTGCGAGTGGTTTTCCGTTCCCGATTGGTCCGGTTCCGGTTCCCGTGTAAATTAGTTGCACATCAAGAAAATTGGGGTCTGTTGAACGGTAAATTCTGTATCCCTCAAAATCATTGTTATTTGTAATAGGATCAAAAGCTCTCTCTGCAGCATTATCCCAAGTTATTTCAACAAATCTATCCCCTGCAAAAGCCTCTATGGTGGGCATAGGGGGAGGAACGGCAAATTGATAGTTAGCTTTGTAAATTTGCTGAACAACTTTTGTTGTAACTCGTAGTTCTCTTAAATCTTTTCCGTAACCTAAAGCAAGACTGAATCTTTCGGTTTTACCGGTAGATAGAATAAAAGGACCGGAAGCAAACAAAAATCCGATATTATAATTTAATACAAGCGCCTGATCAAAAGAACTATCCGGGTCATTAAACCTGTTCCAAAGTCTTTTAGGCCACTCTTTTCCATCATCAAAAAATACAATTTGATCAACTTCAGTGGTAGGTGCTCCGGTTCCTGCTTTAATCCTGTTCATTTTAAAGCCGGTTAATCCTATTTGGTCAGACTCGTCAATATCGGTTCTATCAAAATTAGCCTCTCCGTCAGTAGGGATACCATCTTTCTCACCGGTATCGTTTGTTCCAAAAACTCCGTCTGCACCCGTATCGTTGTAGTCGGCAACCCAATCAAGATCTTCATCACCGGTCCACCATACACCTGCGATAAATGCAGGCCTTATTTCAAGGGGTCCATAATAGTTTTCAAAATCGACAATATTATAATTAGATTGAATGTGGGCAAGAATAGCATTTTGCCCTATAATTAATTGTCCTGGTCCACCATCTCTTTTTTCGTTAAGAATACCGTCTTTATCATTATCAGTAATATCAAAGGGATTTCCGGGAGTTTCAAGATAGGAGTAACCAAGGTACCCTGTTGGTCCTTTAGCGCCGTTACCAAATTTATCCCAAGTATAAACAAGGTTTAAACCTGCCTCACGATCAAAATAAGCGTTATCATCATCAGATTCCGGAATTCCGTCTTTACCGATAGATGACCCGCCTACGCCCGCATCCATATAAAGCCCAAAAATGACATTGTTGTTATAAGGGGTTGTGCTCTCGTTAGCTATATCATAATGGAAAAAAATAACATTCCCGGCTTGAGGATTAGACCATTGAAATCCTCTTTGCTCAACTTTTAATCCTAATCCCTTTCTGGTATTGTCTCTTGAATCAGGGAAGTAAGTCCAAGCATCATAAAAATTATCATCATACACGCAAAAACTTTCTTGATCGGCTCTGGGTGCTTTACCAAAATAACCGTTCCAAGAGCCTGACCAACCCGGATCATCATTGTCAAATAGTTTGTCTATCCATTGAGTGGGCCAGGTTGAAGGATTATTACTGATTGCAACCGATCTGCCAACATTAATTGTCGGGTCTTCTTGAAAATAACCCGGTCTAGGCTCAAATCTCATAATTTTATTGGTATAAGGGCTGGTACCTTGCCTTTCTCTAAAACCTGTTTCCATAATATAAGAAACGAACCCACCTGTCTGTTGAATTCTGGATAATACAAACGGGGTTGTACCGTCACTATAATTTTCACCGGAGCCCTTAGGTACTTCAACCGAGTGAAAAATGGATAAATCGACATTAATGGGGTCTTCCGGATAGTCACCAACCATTCCGTAATTGTAGAATATGGTTCTAATTCTATTAGCATCATGTAAACCCGAGCGTTCGGCATCAATCCTACCCCTTAATTCAGGAG
This sequence comes from Ignavibacteriaceae bacterium, assembly GCA_014879635.1. Classification (GTDB taxonomy): domain Bacteria; phylum Bacteroidota; class Ignavibacteria; order Ignavibacteriales; family Ignavibacteriaceae; genus BA9. The sequence goes on from JACSRR010000145.1 coordinate 6,675, forward strand.
GAACTAGAGGTAAAAATTCTTGGGCATAATTATGATTTAACAAACCTAAAAAAACCGAAAATAAAAGTAGATTTAAGCAATATTTTATCATATTAATTACTCCTGAAAGAAATTCCGATTTCAATTCTTCTTGGCTCGTAATATCTAGAGGGGTCAGATAAAACTGAAACGGCAGCAGAGGGATTTAAAGTATAATCTGGGCTGCCGGTTGAAGAAAAAACAAATCCATTTACAAAATTTTGATTAAACAAATTAAAAACACGTGCAAAAATGCTGAAAGAAAGCCCCGATACTTCAAAAAACTTTTCACCTCTTAGATCAACTAAGAGGTAACTATTCTTTCTTCCGCTATTTGTTTCAAGTGCCGCACCAAAACCTGAACCTATCTCAGGTGTATAAGGCTGACCGCTACCAAAACGAATTATCGAACTTATCGAAAAGTTATCAACATCATAATATACTAAGGTTGCATTTAAAGTGTGTCTTTGGTCCCAAGAGAAATTGAGTGTACGCGGTCTTGGATCCTGCCCCGAAGCAGCTCTATTGGCTGTCTCTCTGGGGTCACTTGAATTACCTTCCGCAAATTGTAATGTGTAATCAAGAGTAGCCGAAATGTTTCCCCAATTTCTTCCTTTTAATGCCAATGTAAAACCGTATGACCTTCCAAAATCAACATTTGTAAACCTTGCATAGTCTGCGGCGGTGTAGGTAGATACAAATTCAACCCCTAAAAGGTCTTTAATATCTTTGTAAAAGAATGAAAACTCTGCACCAAACATATTACCGATTGCCTGTTTATATCCACACTCATATTGTACTGTAAATTCAGGATTTAAATCAGGATTACCCATTACACCGTAGCTTATACCGCCGGCTTGCAATTCATCTAATAATGAGTAGTCTGCGTTTGCATATAAAAGCCCTAATCCGGGGAGCTGATAAAAATGACCGTAAGAAAAATATACTGAAGAAGAAGCAGTAAGTGGAAAACTTAATCCTAATCTGGGAGCAATCGAAGATTTTACAGAAGTCTTTTTTTGCTCTGATTTAGGTGCTCCGCTAATCGAATTTGCGGGGTTTGCCAAATCGCCCGGTATCGTAGATCTGGCATCAAAAAATTCATAACGCAATCCCCCTCTTACAATCAAATCTCCTAATTCAACCCTGTCTTGTATATAAGCTGCTCCCTGAAGCGGGAAATAATTTTGTAGTGAAGGTACTCTTGGAATATTTAATTTCGGTTGTAGTATTTCTACCCCGTCAACATTTGTAGGTACTAAATAACCGGGAGCACCAAATAAAATATCTGAATAATTAAATTCAACACCTGCCTCCAATAAATGCTCCCTGTTAGCCAAATACGTTATTTCTGCTTTAGCTAAAAAAGAGTTAGTGCTTTGTTTATATCTCCCGAGATCAACCCCTTGTATAACGGCACCATCTAAATAATTTACATCCCCTTTTGGCTGCCCCGCTCTTAGATATTCCGGATTAAAAAGGTCCTCGTATTTATAATCACTATAGTCAAAATAGTTTTGTCTCAAATTAATTTTATAAAATAGCTCGTTTGAAAGTGTTTGTGTAAAAGTAAGACCGTGAGATAAAGATGTTGTTCTATTTGTTTTAGTTCCATCGGGATTAAATCTAAACGAATGATTATAGTATTTTCTTTCAACATTATTGTATGTTAATTGATAACTTAATTCAACATCCTTTAAAGATTTGTTTGTTATCTTGGCTTGCCCGCTTATATCATCATTTGTTGACATAGGTACAATTGTTCCATCTCCCGTTGAGTTATATACCTTTTTTTCAAAGTCTGATCTATCAAAGGGTGTAAATAACCTCTCGCCGAATAAATAACCGCTATTTTTAAAGAATCTGCCTGACGCAAAAAAAGTAGTATTGGGTAAACCCGCAGGTCCTAAAACAGTAAGTTGATAATTTTGAATAGTAAGTGGTTTAACCTCATTAACTCGAGGATAGCGTACATTATCGGTAGTAAAATAATCACCTGTATAAACTTCTCCCGAAACCTCAAATTTATCACTCCCCGTTCTTAAAACTGCATTAACCACACCGCTCATTGCCTGCCCGTATTTAGCGTCAAATGTACCGCTAATTACTTGAACTTCTTCAATCACCGATCTATCAATTTGCAGCGATGATGAATTATTAAAAGGATTATTAACCGAAACACCATCAATTTGATATTGTACTTCTCCTATTCTTCCTCCTCTAAAATGCCCGTCAATAACCCCCGCCTGTAAATTGACTATTTCATCTAAACTTTGAACGGGTAAGGCTTTAATGTCATCTCTGTCAATAGATATAACCGAACTTGTTTCGTTAAATTCCACAACAGATTTTGATGCCGTAACAACAACTTCATCGCCAATAATTGCTTCTATTTTTAGCTCTGCATCAAGTTTAGTTGTTTGATCGGCAGAAATTTTTACGTTTTCTACAACCTGAGTTTGATAACCGACATATCGTATCTTAACAACATAAGTACCCGACCGTATATTAATAATCGAATAATAGCCTTCAAAATCTGTAGCTGCCCCAATGTCACTCCCTTCAATCAGAATATTTGCACCTACTAAGGGAATTCCCTCAAAGTCTGTAACCCTTCCGGATAATTTACCGGCTTGAGAAAATAATAATCCGGGGAAAATAATTAAAATTAAAAAAGGTAGCTTTAAGAAAATATCGCTTACCTTAATTCTTGGTAAACACTTTTTCATAGGTACTCCTGCAATGTCTATTAAAGGGGGGAATATACTCCCCCCTTTTAAATTGAATTATTCTATTTATTTAAGTAAAAGCATTTTGCCGGTATTGCTTATTACAAGCTCATTGGTTAATGAATTTTTAAATCTAATCTGATATAAGTAAATTCCCGAAGTAAGGTTACCCGCATCAAAGTTGTAATGATTAATACCTGCAAGAGATGGAAGTATAGCTGATTGTACAACCTCACCTAACAAGTTAAAAACTTTAATACTTACTTCACCCGCAGCCGGAATAGAATACTTAATTACAGTTGAAGGATTAAAAGGATTTGGATAATTACCATAAATGACGATAGATTGCGGAATTGTTCCGTTCTCTTCTTCAATTGATGTTGCCGGAGTTGGGTCTAAGTAAGTCCAAGCTAATGTTGGACCACCGGCATGTTCTCTAAACCACCATGTTCTGGTTCCATAATTGGCGAGAGTATCATCAAAAGAATCACCATCGTATAATATAGCACCTAAGAAAACTGTTCCATCCCCTAATCCGGTAGGATAGCCAAGTTTTGTGAGGTCAAATTTTAATTCCAAATTAAAGCCTTCATCAATATCATTATTGTTATTAACGGTAGAACTTCCTTTTAGTGATGAGCCAAACTGAGCATAACCCGAATCAACCATAGAAGTGAGGTAATCATAGGGTGCAACAATTCCGGCTTGATTAAAGGAAAGCCTTAATAAACGAACTTCATTAAAACTATCGCCGTTAAAAGCATTTTTCTGCAAAATGTGAATTCCGATACCGTCACATTTATCAAAAACTTCCGTTCCTTGTATTACTTGGTCATCAATAGAGGCAGCTACATACAGGAAATTATCTTTGTGAATAAACTTAATATTTCCAAAGGAGGGATCTAATACAGGTGGTCTTGGGTTTCCGTTTAATTCAGGTTGAAATTCACCGCTCATGAACTTTCCAACGCCGGGATAAGAATTTCTAACAAGTGTATCACCCCAAGCAATATTGAAACTATAAGCTTTAGACCATACTTCATCATTCAGAATACCATCAATAATAGGGTCAGGTAAACCGCTTCCACTGTAAATTCTTACATCAGGTTCTGTAAAAGGGAGGTTTACAGTGTTTATATCAACATCCGGTCTAATCATAACTCTACCAACATTGAACAGATTAGCATTACCCCAAGGAGCTTGCCAATGAGTTCTGGTAGTACTAATTTTTGTTACATCTCCTTCAAATAGATAATCACAATCCCAAATTGAAAAATTGATAGCAACAACTTCACCTTCGGGCAGAGAAACATCATAACCAACAACACTCAATTTTACTTTCATTTCAACACGCCAACCTTGATCTCTAAGTCCATCGTTTGAAGTACCTAAAACAACAGTTCTAGCGTCCCAGGCTTCAACCTGTTCGGGAGTTCTGGTGGTATCATTAAAATTCCCGAATTTTCCTACAAATCGAGGGGGTGCTCCTACTACCGGCGTTGTATTTGGTAAACCAGCCAACCACCAAGTGTAAAAATATTCTCCCGCCAAGGCAGGTCTTGCAGTAGTTTTATCTTTAACCGACATTAGAATCGCATCCCATCTAGCCCATTCTGAATTACCACCAACCGAAGAATCGGGTATCCAAAAAGCCAGCCACAAATAATCACCTTCAACTAAAAACTTAACTGTAGCGTGAGTTGAATCAGTGATTGATTGAACTTGAAACTCGGGAGCATATCCGCTTGAGGGCATAGGTCCCGGTACACCATAAGTTACTTGAAGGCTTTCTGCTTTGCTCCACGCAACTTCATTAAAATTACCGTCTAAAACCATTGTACCTACAGGCACGTTTCTAGCCCATATCATATCTTCTCTGAGTGATTGCGATTTTACAACCATCGTTGATAAGAACAATATGCTAAACATTACGGCAAGCTGTTTCATTTTTACCTCTTTTTAGTTTTCTAAATTAATTTCTACTTTTTGAATTTTTTCGTTATCATGCGGTTGTATGATATTTCCGGAAATTTCTTTTCCGTTAACACAAATTCTCTTAACGCCTGAATTTAACCCGGAGGGGTTATTAATGGTTATAAAGTAGGTTTTACCTCTAAATGTTCTTTTAACTTTGAATTGATTCCAATTTTTTGGAATTGAAGGGTCAACAATTAAACCCAGTTCAGAGGGTCTTATTCCTGTAATCCACTCAACTATTACTCTTTGATACCACGAAGCCGAACCTGTGTACCAAGTCCACCCCCCCATGCCATAATTTGGCGAATCGGGACCGTCAATATTTCCCGGCATAACATACGGTTCTGCAACATATTCATCCGGATTCATACCATTAAAAACAGGATTTAATCTTTTGTAAGCTTCAAAAGCGGATTCAAAATCACCCAGCTTTGCAAAAGCCCAAATAGCCCAAGTTGCCGCGTGTGAATAAACTCCTCCGTTTTCTCTTCTACCCGGTGCATATCTTGAAAGATATCCTATCAATTTATCAGGCTTACTATAAGCAGGAGCTAATAACAATGCCCCGTTTTTTTTCAGCAAATGCTCTTTTACTGATTTCATTGCAATTTGCGATCTTTCACTTTTGTCAATATCGCTAATAACTGCCCAACTTTGAGGATTTAGAAAAATCTTTCCTTCTTCGCATTCATTACTGCCAAATTTCTCGCCGGTGTCTTTTGTGCCTCTATAATACCAGTTACCATCCCAACAAAAATCATCAAAAGCTTTTTTTACTTTTTGAGCTTCGGCATCAAATCTGTTTGAATCTTCTTGCCGGTCATATTTTCTTGCCACAAAAGAGAAATTTTGTAATACATTAAAGAAGAATTCAGCCATCCAAACCGATTCACCTTTAAAATCTAGACCAACTGCGCTTAAACCGTCATTCCAATCGCCGGCGCCAATTAAAGGTATTCCCCTATTGCTAATTCTTTGTAGAACTCTATCAATAGCAGCAACACAGTGTTCATAAATTGTGTCCAATTTTTGAATGTTGTCATAATAGTTTACTTCAATATTTAATATTGAATAATCATTTGTTTCATTAATATAATGATATACTAAAAAAGGGAGCCAAAGGAGGTCATCAACCATTTTAGTTGGTAAACCGGTTTCACTGATTGGATGCCACCAATGAAGAACTGTTCCATCTTGAAATTGATGTGCAGCGTGTAGTTTTATTTGTTCTAAAGTTTTTTCGGGGGCAATAGGTAAAAAAACTAAACTATCTTGAAGTTGATCTCTAAAACCAAAAGCACCGCTCTGTTGATAATAAGCAGTTCTACCGTATAATCTTCCCGAAATTGCCTGATACCTAAGCCATTTATTCACTAGAAAATTCATAGAAACATCAGGAGTTTCAATCTCTAAAGGTGAGAGTAAATCTTCCCAATATTTTTTAACTTCCGAAAGAGCTATTTCAACTGCCTTGTTAGTGTCAAATTTTTTAATTGAATTTACAATTTTTTCTTTATTATCATTTATACCTAAATAAAAAATTGCGTTTTCACTTCCACCGCTTTCAAGAGCTAATGATACTTTAATTACGGCAACAGAATCATTCCATTTACCGGTTTTTCTTGACAAAGATTTTTCAGATAAAGCTTTTGGGTTAGTCAACGAACCATAATTTCCTAAAAAGGATTCTTTATCCCCTTCATAATCCTCAATTTTAATGTTTGAGGAAATAAATCCAAAATATGGATATTCGATATTCCAATGACCTCTATCGCCCAAAGGAATTTCCCACAAACGTTTTGTTGCTAATAAAGCATTTGCTTCAGGATGAAATTCAGTTTCTATAAACTGTTTGTGAAATTCACGATGAAAATCTGAAGAAGACCCCATACACCATTCAAAGTAAGTAAAAATGGAAATATTTACTTTTTGAGAAGTGTTATTATGAATTTTAAAATCCCATATTTCTAAATTTTCGTTGAGGGGAACGAACACCGTTAATTCAATTTTAATACCATTATACTCGGAACTAATAATTGAATATCCTAAGCCATGTTTGCATTGATAGTTTTTAACTTCCGTTTTAACGGGTAACCATGCAACATTCCAAATTTCTCCGGTATCATTATTTTTAAAATAAAAATACTTGCCCCAATCATCTTTAATTAGGTCTTGATGCCATCTATTTAATCTATTAAACTCAGAATGATCTAACCAACTAAAACCACCTCCTGTTTGTGAAATAACAGTTCCATATCTCCCGTTTGAGATAACGTTTACCCATGGTTTGGGCGTCTTAACATCTGTAATAATATATTCTGATCCGTCAGTATTAAAGTGACCGTATTTAGTTTCAAAGTGATTCATGTTTAACCATTTTTTAACAAGATTCTCTAATAATAAGTTTAGCGGGTAATTTTAATTGAACCGGTAAACCTTTTTTCCCTACAATTCTATCGATTAAAATATTTGCGGCTATATTGCCGAGTTCTTCAACATTAGTACTTACAGTGGTAAGTGCGGGATTAACTAATTTAGCAAGTAAGATATCGTCAAATCCTGCAATTGCAATATCATCGGGGATATTTAATCCTCGTTCTTTAATTTTCTGATAACAACCAATAGCCATCATATCATTTGCGGCAAAAATAACGTTAGGTGTATTATCTAAATTTAATAGATTTTCACACAGATTAGCACCTGTCCTTTTTTGATAATCTCCCTCAAGAATCCAATCATTATTTATTTGAATTCCGTTGTCTTTCATACAATCTAAAAAACCGTTAAGTCTATTTATTGCATCTAAGTTTCCTAAAGGTCCGGTAATATGGGCAATCTTCGAATACCCTTTCTCTTTGATTAAAAATTCCGTCATTTTATAAGAAGCATTATAGTTATCAAAACTTATAGCATCATATTGCTCTAATTCACTGGTACCGCTTATAACCACGATAGGTATTTTTGACGAATTTAATATATTTTCAAGCTCGTTAGATAAAGATGGTATCAATAAAATAATACCTGCCGTTAAACCTCCACTCATTAAACCTGATAGCGATTCAAGGATAGACCTGTTTTTATGCGAAGAAGTAACTAATGTGAAAAAACCCCTGTCATAAAATGTATCATCAACACCCTTAATCAAATCGCTAAAAAACTCATCCCCAATATCCGGTAAGATTAAACCTACTAAGTTTGTCGTTCTTTTTACAAAAAAGCGGGCAATCATATTCGGGTTGTAATTTAGCTCTGAAGCAACTTTTAATACTAATTCTTTGGTTTCGGGTTTTACCCTAACATCATTACTAAAAGCTCGTGAAACTGTGGCAGTTGAAACATTTGCTGCCTTTGCAATTTCTTTAATTGTTGTTGACATTTAATCTCCTTAAGTAAAAAAAAAGACGGGATTTTTTCAAACCCCGTCTATAAAATTACTTAATTAATGTCATTTTCTTGAATTGTTGATATGTTTTTCCGCTATTTCCGGTTGCTTGAACTGAATAAACATAAATACCGGATTGTAAACCTGCAGCATTAAAATCAAAGCTGTGTACGCCTGCTTCTAAGTCAGAATTCAGCAATACTGCAACCTCTTCTCCCAACATGTTAAATATTGACATTTTTACATTTGCCTTTTCAGGAATTGAAAAACCAATTTTTGTTGAAGGGTTAAAAGGATTAGGATAATTTTGATTCAAAGAAAATTCAGCCGGAGCTAAATATCCGCTTTGAACTTCTGAATACGTAAATTTACCGTCTAAATCAACTTGTTTTAATCTGAAATAGTAGGTTACTCCTGTTTGCACTTTATTATCTACAAATGAATAGATTTGCTTTTCGGTTGTGGTTCCTCTACCTTCAACAAATCCAACTTTTGTAAATGTTACATTATCTACAGATCTTTCAACTTCAAAACCGGAATTATTAACTTCTGTTAATGTGCTCCATGATAACTCAAAAGCGCCGTTTAACGTATTAACCGCAAAAGCTGAAAGCTCAACGGGAACAACGTCAGGAACAAAATTCAGGGTTCTCATTGTTGGACCCCATTCTGAACCCCACCATTGTTTAGCAAAAGAACCATTAACTCCCCAAGCTCCAACGCCGTCAGAATAATCATCAGGTTCAAAGATAACTAACATTACTTGTACCGAAGTAACATTAGATGCAAAACCGAGTGAATCCAAAGATATCATTAACTCTGCAGTATAACCACCGTCAACATTAGAGGAATCATTAACTGTTGTTCCGGGTCCTTTAACTGCAGCACCCATTCCGTGTGATGGTCCTTCATAAACTATATTTGGATTAATGCCGCCTGAATTAAAATATAATTTATATTCAATATCTTGGTTTGCATTATTTTTAATTTTCATAAACAAACCATCACCTTCCCAACTATCGCCAAATCTGCAAACTTGCTTGTCATCTGACTGAAGGGAAATATATAATTTATTCCCATATTTAATAAAGCGAACAATAGTAGTTGATGTATCTCTATACCAACCTTTAACTACGATTCCTGAATTAGTGGGAGTATTATCATACATTCCCGAGGGATTAGAATTTAGCTTGTACTTTAAGAATGGAACCGGTGCACTCCATGCGGCTTCATTTAAAGCGCCGTCAACAACTATAGCAGTTGGTGAGGTATATACCTGTCTCTTATACACATCTGACGCTGCCGACGACGGA
>JACSRR010000242.1 GCA_014879635.1 Ignavibacteriaceae bacterium
TTCGAGCCCGAATTTAAATATAAGTATAAGTACAAGATTCAGGGTTACATTTACTGTAATATTTATAAGCTTTATCGAAGCGAATACCTTTGCTTTATTTTTAAGCCTGAGGTATGCAAAAGGTATAAGCGCAAGCGCATCAAAGAATAAAATGAATGCTGAATATATTACAATGGATTCATCCTTAACACCAATTAACGCAGCTATACTGCTGTGGAAGATAAGTATTAGCCCGGAAATAACGAGGCTGTTAATTGTTATGAGAAAAAACGGGTGTGTGAAGTTTTGTTTTTCATCACCAACTTCCTTAGCAGCAGCGAAGCGGAAATAGCCGGCTTCGAATCCGAATGAATACACGATATTGAGGAATGCAATGTAGGCAAAAACAACGGCTACAACGCCGTATTCTGCCGGCGGAAAAACATTGGTATAAAACGGTACGAGAATAAAATTCAGAAAGCGGCCAATAATAGTGCTTGTGCCGTATATCAGGGTTTGTTTGGAAAGACTTTTAATTTTATCGAGCATTCAGCTACAAATATAGCTAAAATTATGGTTTTTTATAAGTTGCCGGTTTTGGGTAGAGGATTTTGGAACTTGGATAGAACAGATGAAGCGGATTTTTCGCTGATTTCGCCGTCGTTGGTGTTTTCACCAACGACCAGAATATACCGTCATATATGCAAGGTTGCAACCTTTGTTTTTAACCCGTAAACGATTAAACATATTCTTCACCTATATTGCTCAAGAAACCAAAATCATCTATACCTTCATAGTAAAACCGAGCTGACGAATACTTATAATCAACTATCGTCTGTGCAAGATTCCACTTGGGATGAATTGGATTAGAATGGATGTAATCGATCTTTTGTTTAATCACATTTAGACTTAACAGCTCAACTGATAGTGGATCTCTTTCCCAGAATTGAAACTCCCTGTCCTTCGCATTGACCCTATAAGATTCCAAATATTCAGGGTTTTCTGTTTTAAGCTTTGCTTTCATCTTTTGCGCAGTAAATTTGAGAAAATCTCTTTGAACATTTTGTAGTAAATGAGGTTCATGGATCCGCCAGACAAGATGGATATGATTCGGCATAATAACAAAAGCATAGATCTTTACTCTTTCATCTTTGACAAGAAATTTCATGCTGTGGGTGATAATCTCCTTATATTCATCGTTTTTTAATAGATGTTTCCATTCAAGAATTGTGGCAGTAAAGAAAAAGAGATTTGTTGACATATTGGATTTTAAGATTTTGTGGCAGTAAAATAGCAAAAGTTTTTGATAGTCGAAATCCTAAAGAACTCTTAAGTATTTTGTCGTTGGTGAAAACACCAACGACGGCGGGAAATTTCATTTTTTATTACCAATCCATAAAGTAGAATTTTCAATGTTAATTTCTGAATAAGCTTGTAATACTGTATATGTATTTTCATCAATAATATTTGATAAAAAGTTTAAAAATGGAGATGGGCTAGCATAATAACTCAGTCCCATTTCCAAACTTAATTTACTTCCATTCCAATGCGTAATTCCTCTCCTGTATGGCGGTACGAAAAGGAAATCCTCCGAAACTTCCACTAAAAACAAAAAATTTTGTAAATTTGCACCTACTGGGTTAATTCCGTAAGTTGGGGCTACATAAACAATTTTCTTATTAAAACAAATAGCATCATAAAAGTTCATACCGTTAAAACCATCCAGACATATTGTTTGTTCACTGGAATTGAATTGGAGACCAATTTTCATACCGTTTAAATGAGCTAGATAAGTATGTGGTGTGTCATAAGAATATAAATATTGAGTAAACACGTTTTCGAAAGTGGTATCCTTTAATCTGTAAAGTGATTGTTTTGTATATGCTGTATCAAATCTAATACCTATATACTCAATCATATTTTCATTTGAGACATAAAACAAATCCGGAATTAATGTCGGATCATCATATAAGTAATAATGTAATTTACTGCCGTCATATTTTATTATACCTCCTTTAGAAATTGCCCAAACCTCGTTCGAATTTCTTACGCAACCTCTGACAGGATATTCATCAATTGCATCAATTTCTGAATCAATAAACTCAAAGCTTGCCCCGTTGTATTTAATGATAGATAATTTTCGACCTGGGAATTTAGTGCCAAATAAATAAATTTCATTATTTGAAATTCCTTTTAAATCTGTTAGATAATAATCAGGACTTACAATGTTTACTGTAGTTACGCCATTATCTACTTTGTATAATGAATTATTGTTATTATTTAATAAAAAAATATTATTCGTATCTGTTCCCCAAAGCCCGGCAAAACCATGATATGGAATATCAACACTCCTCCAGATAAATCTCGGCGGGTCGAATTCTTCGTCTACGACCGTAACAGAGTCATCACCGCAGGCGCAAGTATATAATGCTAATAATACAATAATAATAGAATTTATTTGTTGTAAGAATTTCTTGATGTTGATATTTTTGTCGGTAAATATCATACTGGTTTTAGGTAACTTTATTATTCAAATATAAGATGATGTTATGCAGAAAGCAAATACAAAAAAGCCGGAAACAGAACAAGGATGACACTGATTAGACTGATTTTTGGGGATTTAATCAGTGTTTATCAGCATAATCTGCGTTATCAACGTTCAATTTGGTTTATTTTGCCAATAAAAAAGCCCCGCAAGCGGGGCTGTGAAATATAAGCTAAACTTAAATACTATCTCCAGTTAATTCTTACACTACCTGATGTAAGCCTGTAGTCAAAGCAGTCATATACATCAAATGAATACCTGCCTGCATCATAAAATGTGATCTTTTTCCAGAACCAAACCCAGTTCTTTTCTGTATCAACATAAACTGTGTTATCGTAATTTCCGTCTTTGTAGATCTCAAATCTGACTGAGCGGCATGCAACTTCATACGGCAGCCTGACGAGCACATAAACATAACCGCCGCCTGAACCGATATTGAATGTGGAGCTTTCTGTTATCGGGTAACCGTCATCGGATACGCCTTCGCAGAAATAAATTGACTGCGCGTTTGAGCTCTGCCCAACAAGCATAAGCGCCAGCGC
>JACSRR010000090.1 GCA_014879635.1 Ignavibacteriaceae bacterium
TAAAAGTAATTTTTCTTTGAGTGAAATTGAAGGACTTAATAATAAACTTGCTAAGAATTTTGATTCTAACCAATTCATCCAAATACCTAATTGCCGTTTTGCGACTAACATTCAAATCATTCATTACAAAATTTATTTTAGTATATGGATGCCGGAAAATATTATTAATTAAATCTTGACTGTAAATTTTTGGCGATTCATTCCTAATTGTTTGTTTATGACTTTGCATTAATTCTTTTATACCGGTAATTTGTTTAATAGTTTGGAGAGAGGTTTTTTCGATGCCTTCTAAAATATAAAGAATCCATTCTTCCCAAGAATTGTCTGTTCTAACTTTTTGTAACAAATTATAGTATTCAGCCTTATTTTGATTAATATATCTGCTTAAATACAATATGGGAATTGAAAGAAGATCTTTTTTAACTAAATAAAGGACATTTAATATTCTCCCTGTTCTTCCGTTTCCGTCATAAAATGGATGAATACTCTCAAATTGGTGATGAATCACTGCCAACTTAACTAACGGATCCCAATCGCAAGGAAGACTATCGTTAATGAATAATTCTAAATTATTCATCAAATCAACAATTTCGCTATAGTTTTGGGGTGGAGTATAAACAATTTCGCCTGTCATCTCATTTTTTAGGGTAGTTCCTGGTAGTTTGCGAAACCCTGCACTATTATCTACAATCATCTCTTGAATTTGTATAATTTGATTGCTTGAAATAAATTCTTGTTGCTTTATTGTTTCAAACGCTGAACGAAGCGCTTTTGCATATCTGTGAACTTCTTTTGCGGCAATACTTTTAAAGTTTTTTGTAAATTCATCTGATTGGTATAAATCATCCTGAGTAGTAATGATATTTTCAATCGCAGAACTATCTTTAGCTTCTTGTAAAGAGAGGGTTGTTATTAAAATATTTTGGTTAGGAATAGTTGACGCAACACCTTTCATCTCTGCTAATGCACTTCTGGCTAATGCAGTTTTTTTTAAGACTGCTTTTGTTTCTATCTCAAAATCAAAAGGTAGTTTCGAAATTTTGTAATGCATTTTTATCTTTTAATTAGTAATTTCATTTTTATTTAATAATTTTGTGGTACTCTCGGTCACAAAATATACAATCTTTTTCTTTTTAAAAGTAATCTCTCAACCTGATATAAATACTAATTCTAACACTTATAATATATAAATGATTTTTTTTGTTTTTAGTACCCTTTAGAATTATAATTCCACGAAAGCAGGGATAACCGTTTTGTCATAAATTGTCTTAAATTCTAATATGTTATCTGAAAGCATAGTAATTTCCCGCTAAACTAAAACTGCTCCATAACATTCAGAATATCTGCCAATAGAACTCAAACAACAAAATAAAATATTTGTTCAAAATTGTGTTTATTAAAGTATAAATTGAACCCTTTACCGGTTGATTGCTCTGTTGTTCAAATTTTTCTACTCAATATTGATTGTTTCTTATTCTATTCTTTATTCAACTTACTAAATTACAAAAAATAAGGTGATAAGTCAAACGGTAGCAAACTAAAGCATATTCATACTGAATGCTTCTTAATGCAGTCATTTTTGAAACCATTAACCCTTAATTTTAATTAATTAATTAATAGTAAAATCAATTCAGGTTAGTAATGAAAATAGAAATATGGAGTGATGTTGTTTGTCCGTTTTGTTATATCGGAAAACGAAAATTTGAATCTGCCTTAGAACAGTTTCCGCATAAAGATAAAATTACCGTAGTGTGGAAGAGTTTTCAACTTAACCCGGAATTAAAAACCGGCTCTTCTAATTCAATTAATGAATATTTAGCTACCCACAAAAATATCTCGATTGATGAAGCAAAAAGATTAAACAGTTATGTTACTGATATGGCAAAAAATGCGGGACTAACTTTCAACTTAGACAATGCCGTTGTTTCAAATACTTTTAACGCCCACCGTTTCATTCACTTTGCCAATCAATTTAATAAACAGATTGAAGCCGAAGAATCCCTTTTCCGCTCATATTTTACAGAAGGAAAAAACATTGACGATCTTGAAGTACTATTAAAAATTGGCGAAGAATTGGGTCTTGATTCTACGGAACTCAAACTTGCATTACATAACAATAGCTTTTCGGAAGATGTACGAGGTGATATTTACGAAGCCTTCCAAATTGGGGTTCGTGGTGTTCCATTTTTTCTTTTTAACGGTAAACATGCGGTTTCCGGTGCTCAAGATTCTTCGGTTTTTCTCCGTTTTATCACAAAATCTTTTGATGAATGGAGTGGCGAATCCTCAAACTAATAAATTAATTACCCTTAATATTGGTGGGCAGAAATTAATCCGCCCGCTAATTTTTCTCAAATATCAGATTATATTAATTTATTCACAAATAACTTAAATTTTCAATCTATTCTTTCTTTTAACTGTCATTAGAATACTTTCCTATTAACCAATGGGAGTATCTACATTAAAATTTTACCGCGTAAGGAATAGACCAAACCTTATATTCAACGGGTATATCATCCGTATTAATAGTTCCGTGTGAAATAGCTTGAATAACTGCATGGTAATAACCGGGAAAGGTTCTGGTGGAAAAAGAAACTTTATAAACTTTGCGGTAATAATTTCCGTCAGGAACAGAAGAAATTAGCTCAAAGATCTTCTTTAATCTATTCATACCTCTGTAATCAGCACCAAAATTCAATAATATAAGGTCATCTCCTTCATATTTGCTCAAAATTTCCACCTGTAATTCAACCTCTTTATTCCTTTCTAAAACCGGAACTTGTCTGAACCGAGGTATTGTGGTAGAAATGAAAAAATCTGCAGGGTCATTTATCACAAAAGACTCATTCCCGTCAACCATTAACGATAATTTTTGAATAGAGATATTTTCTGTCAATTCTCCGCCCGAAGGAAGATTATAAGCTACAACTTTCCATCTTTTCATTCCCGGTGTTGTTCTAACAGAAACAATTTTTCTTGTAATTACAGAAGTAAAAGGTTTTTGAACTGTAATTCCTGCCGAAACAGTTGAGTCAAATGAAGCATCTGTCTCTTATACACATCT
>JACSRR010000213.1 GCA_014879635.1 Ignavibacteriaceae bacterium
GCAATTTAACTAAAGTACCGATACAGGAAATTTAAACAAGAAAATTATTGCCACCGAAAAATCAGGTGAGCCTTAGAAGCATAAATTTTTCAAACTTTAAAAAGTTTTAATGACTCATAAATTTACAAATTTTATTGTAACTCAATCTTGTTTTTTCACCCGCAAGCTGCTTTTAAAAGACAAAGGACTTAACCCTCTTCAAAACTGCTGTTTCTTGTAGGCAAATTAAGTGTACGGCATACTTTATCGTATTTGGGGAAGTCCTGTCAGATCCCTTACTTCTCTAATTGTTTGGGAAGTAATATCTCTTGCTTTTGCCGACATTTCTTGTATTATTCTTTCTACTGCCCCTTTATCTTTCATTATCTCATTCTTTCTATCAATAAATCTTTTTGTCAGTAAAATTAAAGAGTCTGCAACAGCCTCTTTTAAGACGCTATATTTAAGTATTCCGTTGTTAAAATCATTAATTAACGATGTTACAACCTCATCGCCACCTGATGCTTTTAGAAGATTAAAAAGATTTTCAACCCCTGCACTCATTATTCCGTCAAATTGTTCTCCGGTATCAGTAACTGCGGAACGAACTTTTTTCCGGACATTTTCTTCCGTTTCAAATAAGCCAATAAAATGCTTTTCGCCCAGACTTTTACTCATCTTTTTTGTTGGGTCGGCTAAACTCATCAACTTCGGTATTTCCGTAAATAGGGGCTGTGGTTCAGGAAAATACTCACCGAATTGATTGTTAAACCTAACCGCAATGTTTCTTGTTAGTTCAAGGTGCTGCTCTTGGTCTTTACCAACCGGAACCAATTCAGCTTTATAAATCAAAACATCTGCCGCTTGTAATACCGGATAAGTAAATAACCCTGCCGAAACAAAATGACCTTTTGTTCCTGTTTCAAGTTGTTCTGATTTGTCCTTAAATTGAGTCATCCTTGAAAGTTCGCCGTAAGAAGCAACGCAATTAAAAATCCACGCAAGTTCAGTATGTTGAGGGACTAACGATTGTGTAAACAGAATAGATTTATCCGGGTCAATTCCGCATGCTAATAACTCAGCCGCCATTCTGATTGTATTCTCTTTTAATGCTTTCGGGTCGTACGGCATAGTCATTGCGTGAAGGTCAACAATTCCGTAAACACAATCATACTGCTCTTGAATGTTTACCCAATTTTTAATAGCGCCGAAATAGTTTCCAAGGTGCATCTCACCTGTCGGTTGAATGCATGATACAACTCTCTTTTTCATGCCTTATGTTCTATTTGTCTGAAATTTAGAGTTTCTTTTAATTCTTTAGGTAATACAGGTAATTTATCCCTTTCGAGAAAATAAGTTGCAAGTAGTGTTATATCACTAAATACATTGTTTTTTTGCAAAGCCCCAAGAAGATAAGCTGCTCCTATACTTCCGCCTGTTCCCACCTTTGACCCTATCATTTTTCGAACAATTAAATAATGTTTATAACGCCAGGTTGAGAGCAATTCATCAATCTCAACTAACGAGTTAATAAATGCGAAAGGCAATCTTAACATTGGTGATTGTCGATAAAGCATTATAAACATTGCAGTAATTAGCTCATTTGCCGAAAAAGTATCCGTACCTTTTTCGATAAAGAGTGTTTTAAATGTATCAATCGAATTTATGTACCCCTCAACTGCTTTTTGCTTCGCATTTTCATTAATGTTTTCGATTAACAAAATATTATCCCTCAATTCCCTTTGGAGTTGGTCGTAAATATTAAAATAGTCAGAGGCAAACTTATTATCCCCAATTCTGTTGTACGGATAAATTGGCTGGTAGTGAGACCATAAATCCTTATCGAAAAATGGCATCCGGTTTAACCATTTCTTAAGACCTTGCAAAAGTGTTAAACTATTTTCTGCTTCCGAAATTTCATCATAATCCTCTTGTGAAAATCCGCCGTGATGTGTTCCGGTATTTTTGTAATGTTCAGGCATGTGCCGGTTATTAATTTGTAGCCCAAGCATAGCTTCAATTAGTCTGAACTGTTTACTTTGAAAGCCCGATGAAGGATTGATCAAGCCTCTAAATTCTAAAAAATCTAAAGGCTGCATCGTTTCCAAAATTTCAAACTGTGAATTCATAAGCTTGATAATTCTTACTACTCTGTCAAGGCGTTGAACAATCTTACCCATTTCATCAGAGTTGTCATCAATGCCTGCTTTAGCAAGAATATCAATTACAGATTTAAGTTCATGAATAATTTGTAAAAACCAAAGTTCAAATGCCTGATGGACAATAATAAACAATGTTTCGTCGTGGGAAGGGTTAGTTAACAGCGAAGCACTTTTTGGATGCTGTGCCGTGAGAATTTTATCCAACTCTAAATAGTCGGCATAGTACAGAGGACTTTCTTTTTTCATTTTAGATTATTTAATGTTTTAGATTACTTACTTCGTTTAAAGGTGTTGTCCTATAACATGTCAGCCAATGCATAGATATCTGATGTGTTCGTATTATAGCCGGAGTTTTACATTACATTGCGTTCTTTTTAAAAATTACTAACTTCAATTTAATGATTTTTTTAAACCAATTTATTTAACTTTTTAATTATAATTTGTTAGGCTTGCGGGAGGGGAAGAGAGAGGTGAAATAATTTTGGGTTAGGGTGTGTAGGGTGGATTTTTTGAAATTGTAAACCGAGATTAAAAATCCAAGACTGCTTGTGGTAAGTTTGAAAGTCATGTTTAAAGTTAAGTTTTAAGTTTTTCCTTGACCCTAATGTCAGGGATAATGAAGTTTTTCTAAAGCGTAGCGCAAGAAAACTTTGGGTGTAGCCTGAGCCGAGGGCTAAACCGTATATCCCTTGATATACGCAATTCAAAAAAAATCATTTTTAAAGGAATTTTGACAGGTTTTTTATTCAATAATCATAAATTTGCTTTTCTAAGTTTGCAATGGTTGTTCAATTTTAACAAAACAAGTTATGTGTAATTTATCCATTGTTTCAATAACGGAAATTGCGTTTTGAGATAGAGTTTTAAGATCAGTTTCGGAAATATAAAAATTTTCTTGTGTGTGATGAGCATTTCCGTGTGAATGTGCGTCTGCAATTCTGTTTATTGCGGCTATTTTATCCTTCAATACCTTTTTTATATTAGCTTTCATATCGGTATTATCAATATTTTCATCGAATTCATTCAACCCAGGGCTTCTATGTCCGCCAACTCTGTTGACTGTTCTTGAAAATTTAAATGACAAAAATGTCTCTAAAACTCGTCTAATGAAATTCGGTAAGTATCGTTTTGCTTCATTGTAATTTACATTTTGATTATTCTGATCTAAGAAATCAATGATTCTCTTGAGCATATAAAAATAGGGTGTTTCAAAGTTTTTCAATTCATCCGGTAAATCAGTAATTTTTTCTCCATCCAAAAACAGACAATTTGCCCTTCCGCAGTAAAAAGAATTGAAAAACTTTAAGAAAAGAAAGTTATGGCTCAATACAATAAGTTGTTTCACCTCCTCAAAGTTGCGCCAAATCAAATGAGCTGTGCTGTAAAGCCTATTATCATCCAAACTAGAAATCGGATCGTCTATAACAACAACAGAATCTTTAACTTTTGCTATCGAATTTATTTCGTTTTCAAATTTACTCAAGAAATAAGCAAATGCGAGAGCCGTTTTTTCTCCGTCGCTTAGACAATTTTTTAGTTTGTTTTTATCATTGGTTGAGTTTTTATATTTGATGACTATATTCTCATCTGGCTCATTTTCATTTATATCAATGTCAAAATGATCTATTCCCATTTTGACAAGATAAGTCGATATACTCCTTGATTCAGCTTTTAGTTTCTTCAGTTCGGCTCTTAGCTTATTTTTCAGGAATGGCAAACCCTCGATTTTACTCTCTACTATAACCGTTATACGCTCTTTGTTTTTTCTGTATTTTTCAAGTGCTCCTGCTTTATCAAAGTTATTAAATTCCAATACAATAATTTCATTATAGGTTTGCCTGATATCTTCCTCAATCGTATGAGTAATGAGTTTCTTTGGTTCTAAAACGCCCAAAATACTTGTTTTCAGGTTTTGTAATTTCGTTATTGCATCATTTAGCTTTTTCAGGTTTTCGATAGTATCTGCAGGTTTACTCAATATGCTTTGGATGTTGTCATTTTTCGCTTTCAGAGCTTTTTCTAAATCCGTGAAATCGTTTTTTATTATTGAAAAATCAAACTTTTCAAACAAAAGCTGGCCCAATATTTTTTCATATTTTGTAAATTGTTTGTTTAATTTTTCCGTATTTTTTTCAAATTGAGCCAATGAAGTGATGACTGCGGAAACTTCATCTGTTTTTGTCTTTAGTTCTGCAATAAAATTTTCGTAACTTTCGTCAAAATATCCTTGATAATCTTGCAATAATGAATTCAATCTGTTGGAAATGTCTGTGTTGCAAATGGGGCATTTATTACCTTTATGTTCAGTTATTTTCTCCAAAACATCTTTACCATATTTAAACCAACGCTCAACGCTTTGCTGGTGTTGTTCATCGGAAAAAAGATTTTGTATTTCAGTTATCTTTTTTTCGAGCACATCTTTAGATAGCTGTTGAATGTTCTTTGATAAGATTTCATCTATTTTTTCAAAATCAAAAGCAAGAGGATTGAAAGTTAATTGTCGTAATTCATCCAAATCAACATTTAGATCGTCTTGCTTTTTACTTAATTCATAATCAGTAGAAAGCGTAGAAAGTTTTGTTTCTAATTGTTCAATAGTGTTATTTGATAGTTGGACATTGGATAAATCTTGAGTGATAAGTCGCTTGTTTTTATCCGTGAGTGTTTTACCGAAACCTTTGCTTTTTTCTTTTCTTATTTCCTCGTGTTTATCCCCGAATTTCTTATTTTCTGATTCTAGCTGTTTACGTTCCTCCTCTAGCACTGCAATCTGTTGATTGATAGTGTCAATTTCCTTATTTTTGACTTCACCACCAATATTTGAAAATTTTTTTAATCGTCCTTTTGTGCCATTAAAAACATGTGATGCGACAAAGTTGGAATTAAAAATATAGAAATTTTTGCTATGAACTCTATTTGCTGGATATTTTATATTTGAATTGCCCTGCAATTCTAATTCGACAACAGAATTGTTACCATTTTTAATATCATCAAATATATCCTTTTTTTCCTTCTCGCTAATAAATGAGTTGACGGCGAAAAAAGAAATTGCGTTTGATAAAGTAGTTTTTCCTGATCCATTAAACCCAAACACAATATTGCAATTTTGCCTCTTCTCACCAAATTTAAAAACCTTCTCCTGAGTGATATAAGTAAATTTTGCAATCTTGTCGAGTTTTGAGATTTTATTAATCATAATTTAAATATACTTCTTAAAATTTTCCGCTTGTTCAAAAATCTCTTTGAACACTTCGTCTTTTGGCACAGGAGGGTATCCGTGTTTATCAAGAGTGAGAATCAAATCAACTTTCAATTCAGCTTTTATATTATCTCTCACAGACCAATCTGTATATCGGGCTTTATCATCAACGATTTTCTTAATCTCCTGAGATAATACGATTAATTTATCCTCAGGATATTCGAATTTATATTTTTCCGCAACTGCTTTCAAAATGTCATAAAAAGCTTTTTCCTCAAAATCAATCCCCATGCTTTCAAATGAATTCCGCTCAACCTGAAGCTCCCTGAATAAATTTGCAAATTGCTCTGCAACATCATCCAAAACATGACTTTGATACACATCGATATCTTTTCTTTCGTTATACGATTCAATGAGTTTTTTTAACTTCTTTGAAAAATCTACTCCTTTGATTTTGTTTATCTTTTTAAATTCATTAATTGCTTTTGCTAATAATTTTTGCAACAGCTTAATTTTTGTATTTGGTAATTTGATTTTTTCAATCTTTGCCAAGTACTCATCACTAAAAATATCCGCTTTATTTTCAGGCTTGTTTTTATCAAGTTTAAATATTTCTTCTATTCCTTCGCTTATAAGGGCTTCTTGAATTAGTTGGCGCACCTTTTCATTCATCTGTGCTGTGTCTGGTGCATCTCCTTTAGTTAGCTTGTGAATGATTGATTTTATCGCAAAATAAAAATGGATGTAGCCCTTTTCCTCGGCGTTAATATCTTCACTCGTGCAACTTAAATCGTATGCGGAGCGAAGTTTCTTCACTATCGCCATGAATCGTTTTTCAATCTCCTCTGTCAATTGCACATATTCAACCGCTCTATTGAGGCAATTCAACTTTTCGAGCGGAGAACCATTGAAAAAAGTATTTGTATCAAAGTTATGAAATAATTTTGAAAGTAAATCTAATTGGTCTTTTACAATTCCAACCGCCTTATCCGCATCTGCAAAAACATCGCCATGAACCTTATTGTATTTAGCCAAAGCAATATTCATACTACTTTTAATTCCAATGTAGTCCACAACTAAACCAACTTCCTTGCCTTCATATACACGATTTACTCGCGATATTGTTTGAATAAGCGAATGTTGTTGAACGGGTTTATCAATATAAATTGCCTCCAAGAAAGGCACATCAAACCCAGTCAGCCACATATCAACCACAATAGCAATTTTAAAATTTGATTTTGCGTTTTTGAACTGACGATCAAGCTCTTTTCTATCCTCTTTTGTGCCGAGCATGTCGTATAGTGCTTTTGGATCATCTTTGTGCCTTGTCATCACAAGTTTTATTTTCTCAATTGGCTTAACTTCTCGTTTTTCTTCTTTTGTTAGGTTTGTACCCTCTTCACACGCCTTCACTTGCACCCATTCGGGACGAAGTGCTATAACTTCATTGAAAAAGTTGTAAGCAATCGGCCTGCTTGTGCAGACAAACATCACTTTACCCTTAACGCTTGCCCCTTCTTCAATTCTTTTTTCATAATGCTCAACAAAATCATTTGCCAATAATTTAAGCCTTTTAGGATCACCCAAAATAACTTCCATTTTAGTAACTGCATTTTTGCTCTCCTCAATCTGATATTCATTTGCTCCTTCTTTTTCACATATTGCATAATATTCTTCAATTTCTTTCAGTTTCTCTTCATTTAGTAGTACTTTTGCTGCTCGCCCTTCATAGATAATACGAACAGTGATCTCGTCTTCCACAGATTCTTTCATGGTGTAGGCATCTACCACATCTCCAAAGACATCCAAAGTTCCATCAATAGGCGTTCCAGTAACACCGACATAAGTCGCATTCGGCAAAGAGTCATGAAGGTATTTTGCGAAACCGTATTTGATCTCAACTCCATCTTTCGTCACTTTTACCTTTTGATCAAGATTTATTTGTGATCTGTGTGCCTCATCAGAAATGCAAATCACATTTGGTCTATCAGTTAAAAGTTCTGTATCCTCAGTAAATTTATGAATTGTTGTTAAATAAACACCACCGCCCTTAATACCTTGCAATTTGTCTCGCAAATCTGCGCGACTTTCAACACTCACAATCTTATCTTCATTGATAAAATTTTTGGCGTTGGTGAATTGCTCGGATAACTGGTCATCCAAATCAGTTCTGTCAGTAATAAGCACAATGGTTGGGCTTGAGAGTTCAACGCTCTTCATCAAAAGACGAGATAAATACAGCATGGCAAAACTCTTGCCTGATCCTGTTGCACCAAAATATGTCCCCCCTTTTCCACTACCTTCTGGCTTCATATTAGCTCTTATGCTCTCATACAGCTTTCTTGCTGCATAATATTGCGGATAGCGACAAACAATTTTTGTCTCGCTTTTAGAGGTGTCTGGGAAATATATAAAATTATTAATTACATCTAGCAATCGACTTTTATCAAACATACCTTTTATTAAAGTAAAAAGAGAATCTATTCCGTCAACTGGTACATCGGTATTATTTATCTTCCTCCACGAATAGAAAAAGTCATAAAGTGAAAATAATGAGCCCATTTTGTTATTTACACCATCACTAATTACACAAAAAGCGTTGTATTTTAAAAGTTCAGGTATATCTCTCCTATAACGGACAGTGAGCTGTATATACGCATCCTTAATAGTGCAGTTTTCTTTAACCGCGCTTTTAAATTCAAAAACGACAAGTGGTAATCCGTTTATATACACTATTCCATCAGGAATTCGCTTTTCTGTCCCCTGGATTTCTAATTGATTTACAATTTTGAAAATGTTATTTGTTGGATTTTCAAAATCTAAAAGCTCTATAAAAATATCTTTTTGATTGCGTTCTTCTCTTTGTAAGGTATAACCATCGGCAATCAGTCTGATAATTTCGCGATTGCTTTCATACAAAGCGGAGCTTGGGTACAAATCAAGTTCGCGTAAAATAGATTCAATTTCACTTGTGGTGATATTTTCATCTTTGTATCTATTTTGCAGAAATAAGTGTAGATCATCTCGCAATAAAACATCACTCATTTCTTTGTGAATTTCTGCGCCGGGATAATGCGTAATTTCGACTTCTTTAAAAAGTTCTATAACCGCTTGTTCTAATGTTACTTCTGTAAATTTCATATTTTTAAAAGCTCATTAATAGTATTTTTACTATAAGAATATATTTGAGCAATTTTTATTGGTAAAATGTTTGACAAACTAGCCCAGTCATAACTCAATTTAGGATCCATTTTTATTTCTTTCATTTTTTCATTAAACTTTTTTTGATTGAATTTCATTTTTTTTTCTTTCAACGCATTTTTATATTCAACAACCACATCATTATGACGCATTGGATAATTCTCAATAATTTCAGTAAATTCTAATACGCTAATTTGCTTTCCTGCTTTATCTAATGTTAAGCTTTTATACATTAATGATGTTTTCTTTGAAGAACCTGGACTAATTCCTACTACTAAATCCGCTTGATTTGTTCTATTTACATTTTGAAGAGTAACATTTAATTCCATTAAAATAGAATTGCCATGAGGAACATGCCTATTATTAGATTCAATTATTTTTTCAAAATATTGTTTGATTACGTTTGGTGCATCTTTAATTGAAGATTCACAACTCAAGAGATTAAACTGATCAAACGGCAATTCTGTCCCTATAGGCAGGATAAACCAATTTTTATCCTTTACAATTGATACGGCAAAGTTTTGATAAACAAATTCTTTAAAAAAAAGTATATTCTTTTGGATTAGCATGTAGTCCAAAACCTCAAGACCTTTATTGTAATGAACAATCTTACATCTTTCCTTATATAGTATGTTTATACTATCCTCTACTGGTTCTTGCCATAATTTGCCCAGATTTGATTTTACACACAAAACACATTCTTCAAATGGTTTTGATTTATCTTTTTTTGGATTATAAACCTGCGCCCATCTTTTTTTTGAGATTAAAGCTTTTAGGGCATTTTCCCATGCATTTGTAATTAAAATTATACTTGTTTCAGATCTATATTTCGTGAGTGGTTTATTGTATATTTCAATTGCCATTGATATGGCTTCAATGCTTTTCTCTAATAAATTTTTATAAACTAATCGTGCCATAATTAATTAGTACCAATTGCAATTTTTTGCAAGTCATCAATAACTCCCTTTATCAAAACCGGACACAGAGGAGAAATCATATTCTTTAAGTCTGCGTTTATTTTTTTTCTTGATTCCATAACATGATGTATGGAAACAATGGATTTTTGGATTTCAATGTCAGGAACCGGTAATTTTACCGCACACATATCCTCCCAGTTAAATGTTTCTCGTGCGCTGCCCCACGAATGAAAGCGGGCGTATCTATCGAAATCAGGTCGCGTAAACCAAAGGTAAAGAAATTCTGGCAACAGCTCTTCTGTTTTTGTAATTTCAAATACTGGATAAATCTTTGAAACAATAAAATCTTCTTCTGTGTTTAAAGCAATCGGAATTCTTTCACCCATTCTTGCTGTATTTGGATTAAAGACAAATTGACCTATCTTTAAAAGTTTGTAGCCAGAAAGTTCAACATCAGTCATATTTGCTTTTGGCTTAATTAAAACCTTATGTATTGATACACCCCTTACTTTGCTAAGGGGTAGCCCATAATTTTCATGCTCTGATTGTTTAATGTAACTTCCGAGTGTCTTTAAATCATTACTTTTTATTAAGCCCTGAATAAAAGTATCACAAATCAACTGCAAATCATCCAAACTGCCTTCATAGGATTTTTGATTTCTGAGCAGTTCGATATACACCGCCACGACATTTTTTTGGATTTCAATATCAGGAATAGGCAGCTCAATATCACAAAAATCCTCCCAGTTAAATGTTTCTCGAGCACTCCCCCAAGAATGAAATCGGGCATATCTGTCAAAATCAGATCTTTTAAACCACATTAACAAATACTCTGGCAACAATTCGTTCGTATTAACTATCTCAAAAACTGGATAGATTGGTGAGACAACACAGGCTTTTCCCAAATTTAGAGCCACAGGAATTCTATCTCCCATTCGTGCTGTGTTAGGATTAAATGTAAATTGATATTTTTGAACCACTTTATATACTGACAAATCAACATTTTTTAAATTCGCTTTTGTCTCCATTAAATTTTTTGTTATTGAAGAAACACCTTTGACAGTATCAATATTGTCATTATTTCTTAAATAAACCAACTTAATGTAATCCCCAAGTTTTTTATAATTCAATTTCAAAGCCAAGATGTTTAAATGCCTCCATTAATTTTTCTTGCGAATCCTTTTCCTCGGCAAGAATAGTAGTAAATTGTTTTTGAATCCGCTTCATCTCCTTGTGGTAGTCAATATTGCTATCACGATCAACAAACTCAATATATTTGCTCGGAATGAGTGAGAAATTATTTCTCTCGATCTCTGCCAGATTTGCGCTATAACAAAATTCAGGGATATTTTTATATGTTTTTTCAACACCTTCTCTTTGCCAATTGTGGTAGGTGGAAACTACCTCTTGAATATTTGCATCAGTAAGCTGAATATATTTCTTTTCATATTCTTCGCCCTTTCTGCGCAAATCCATAAATAAAATCTCTTCACGTCTATCACGATATTTCACCATCTCGCCATTATGTTCAATACTTCGTGCTTGTTTGTTTTTATTGAGAATCCAAAGCGTAACACTAATATCTGTACTATAAAACATATCTCTAGGTAGAACAATAATTGCTTCCACTAGATGATTTTTAATAATTTGTTTTCTGATTGAAACAGTATCGGGGTCACCCAAGGCACCATTGGCAAGCAAAAATCCAGCTACACCATTTGAAGAAAGCTTGGAAGCCATGTGCAAAATCCAGCCATAATTCGCATTACTCACCGGAGGCACATCGTATCCAGCCCATCGCGGATCAGTCGTTAATTCATTTGCGCCTCGCCAATCCTTTTGATTAAAAGGTGGGTTTGCCATTATAAAATCTGCTTTAAGATCTTTGTGTTGGTCTTTCCCAAAAGTGTCAGCGGCAGTATCGCCCAGATTTGACGATATACCACGAATGGCCAAATTCATTTTTGCCAATTTGTACGTAGTCGGAACACTCTCTTGTCCGTAGATTGCAACTTCTTTAGTATTTCCATGATGAGCTTCAATAAATTTGATTGATTGCACAAACATACCGCCCGAACCACAGCACGGGTCGTAAATTTTTCCTTTGTACGGCTCGATAAGTTCGGCAATAAGATTGACGATGTTTTTTGGAGTATAAAATTCCCCCTTACCCTTACCCTCTGCAATAGCAAACTTTCTCAAAAAATATTCATAAATTCGTCCAATAATATCATGTGACTTATCTTTAAGTGTGTCAATTTTACTTATTTCATCTAATAGCGCTCCGAGTTTTGCTGTGTCAAGGTTCAGCCGTGAATAATAGTTATCGGGCAAAGCGCCTTTAAGTGCCGGATTTTTCTTTTCAACTGTAATCAAAGCGGTGTCAATTTTTATTGAAATATCACTTTGCTTGGCATTTTTTATCAGATAGCTCCAGCGTGATTCTTCTGGCAGGTAAAAAACGTTCTTCATGGTGTAAAAATCCACCATCTCAAGATATTTTTCTTTGCCTTCTGCAACAAGTTCTTTTCGTCGTTCCTCAAACTTATCACTGGCAAACTTCAAAAATATCAAGCCCAATACAACGTGCTTGTATTCTGACGGCTCAACAGTTCCGCGCAGTTTATTAGCAGATTCCCAAAGGGATTCTTCAATACTCTTCTGCTTTTTTTCTTTTTTAGGTTTTGTAATTTTTCCCGTCATTAATATCCAAGTTAATTAATTGCATTGTATTCATTTTCCTTTATAATTAAATCGTTTTTTAGTGGCATTGAGAAAACACCTTTTGCCACTTTCAAAATTAATAAAAAACAAAATTCAAATTCTTTTTTTGAGCTGTGAGATAGCCCAAAAGTAAAACATGCACTAAACATAACTCAAAGATACCTACACCTTTTGCCATATAATCAGAGTTTTGATTCTTATATACTCTTTTTATTATTTTACTATAATTCTTGATTGCAATTTAATAAATTTATTCAAAAAACATATTTTGTACTTTAAACAAGAATATTCTTTAATTGAAAAAAGATTTTAATGTTGGGTTATGCCATAATAAGATGGATCGCATTGCGTCGTCAAGAATTTTCCTCCCTGCATTCTCTACACTTTCAGCGGTTAATCGTTTTAGTGGGTAGTTCGCTTTGCTTGCATTAGGTAGTGGGTAGATGCGAAACGCTGTGAAGGGTGAAGAGTGAAGGGTAAAGGGTAGAAATCCCGACAAGAATCGGGAGCAGTTGACAGTTCTCCCGATAAATCGGGATGAAAGTGAACAGGAAGCCCGACAAGAATCGGGAGTAGAAACAAAGCACAAAGAACTACGCACTACGAACAAAGAACCAAGCACTACGAACAAAGAACTAAGAACTCCCCCAACACCACTCAAAAACTTTCCAAAAACTTATTTATTCTGCTGATTCCTTCTTCAAGGACCTCATTCTTTTTTGCAAAGCAGATTCTGATAACTTTTCCGTTATAATTCTGCCCGTAAAAGGGACTTAAAGGAATTACAGCTACTCCCCCTTTAATTGTCATCTTTTCCGAAAATTCAGAGTCATTTATGTCGCTAATGTTTGAATAATCGAATAATTGAAAATATGTGCCTTGTGCCTTATACGGAATTAAACCCGTGTTTGAGAGCCCTTTTAACAGAAAATCCCTCTTATTCTGATAAAATTCATTGAGAGAAAGGTATTTCTCCGGATTAGAGAGGTAATCTGCATAGCTAAATTGAGCGGGTGTATTAACTGCAAATACCGTAAATTGATGCACTTTTCTAAATTCTTCCATTAAATATTTTGGAGCGGCAACATATCCAACTTTCCACCCTGTTGCGTGAAATGTTTTCCCGAAAGATGAAATCACAAAGCTTCTTTTGGCCAACAATTCACTCATACATAAACTTATGTGGTGCAAATTATCGAAAACAATATGTTCGTAAACTTCATCACTAATTACGATTAAATTATATTTTTCGGCAATGCGTTCTAAGTCTTTTAGATTTTCTGACGATAGAACACTTCCGCAAGGGTTATGAGGAGAATTTATAACTATCGCTTTTGTTTTATCCGAAATTTTGCGTTCTACTTCATCGAAATCAAAAGAGTAATCCGGAAGTTTAAGGGGTATGGTTACGGGAATTCCGCCGTTAATTTGAATTGCGGGGATATAAGAATCATAAGCCGGCTCAAACAAAATTACTTCGTCTCCCGGATTTATAACGGTATTAAATACGGTGTATAAAGCTTGAGTTGCACCTGCGGTAATATTTATTTCTAATTCGGGGTCGTACCAAAAGCCATAAAGGTTTTTTATTTTCTTCGAAATCTCCTGTCTTAATTTAGGCACTCCGGTCATAGGTGCATATTGATTATGACCTGCAGACAGGTGAAAATTAAACAGGTCGATTAATTCCTTATCTAAGTCGAAATCGGGAAAGCCTTGCGACAAGTTCACGGCATTATGTTTATTTGACAGTGCCGACATCACGGCAAAAATACTGGGTTTTGTACCGGGTAATTTTGATTTAATCATTCGAATTATTTTCTAAAATTCATTTCTTTTTTTTACGGGGATAGAATTAAACACTAATTCAAAAGAATGGTCAATTAATTCGCAAATCAACTTTTTGGGAACACTCCCCTCTAAATCAACCGTATTCCAATGCTTTTTACTCATGTGATACCCCGGAACAATACCCTCGTAACGTTCTCTTAAATCTAACGCTTTTTCGGGATCACACTTCAAATTAACCGAATAGGGAGGATTAAGCCCGGTGATTGCAAATATTTTACCGCAAGTTTTATAAACGGGTGTCTCAGAATCGAAAGGGAAAGATTCTTCGGCACCCGGTTTTGACAAACAATAAATTCTAACTTCTTCTAAATTCATACACTAATTTAGTAATTTTTCATTATCCGAAGTATCCACATCGGGAATAAACGGTTCGCCGAGTTTTAAAGATTTAATTTTCTTGTTCACAGTCATAACAATAGTAAGTTCAACTTTGTGATTTTCCCAAGCATCGGCGGCAAGATTTAGAAGTTCGGAACTTTCGTCGTCAAAAGTGACCGTAAGGTAAACAGGAACTGGAATTTTCCCTTTTTTGAGTATAGTTATGTTGTACCCTTCGTTTGTTTTATCAACATTACCGATTCCCAAATCTGCATTTCCTAATTCAAAAAACCAAGGATTCCAGAACCACCACAACTCTTTTCCGGTTACATTTTCAACAGTGTAGAAGAAATCATAAGGCGTGGCTTTTTTGTTTCTCCACCGGTTAATAAATTCTCTCAGAGATTTTTGCATATTTTCATAGCCTATTACCTCTTCAAGGAAAAAGAATGCGGCTGATGAACGGGTGTAGGATGCTAACTGTAAGGTAAAATCTTTCAAAAACCAGGAGGGTATCATAAGCGGCATTTCTGCTTGCATACCACCGTAATTAGACAATAACTGGGCATTAAACAGGCTGTAATTTAGATTTGGCTCAACCATAGTCTGCTTTCTCATCGGCAAATAAACCGCCATTCCTTCATCCATAAATCCGTACCGTTTTTCATTAATTCCGGTTAGGAACGGTAAGTAAGTATGTGCAATTTCATGCGAAGTAACATAAACAACTTCGGTATTTTTTTCGAAAGAGCCATCATTTACCATCATGGGGAACTCCATTCCTCCGTCACCGTTAAATACCGTCATTACGGGATAGGGGTAGGGTACACCCGGCAACTCATGCGAAAAGTATTCGATAAATTCCTTTGATAAATCACAAACGCCGTAAAAATCTTTTGAAACCGGGTTATATGCAGCACTAACAAAAGCCGAAGTTCCTTTTACAGAATCAGTTACGGCTTTAACGCCATCCCATAAATAGTTGTTTGCAACAGCAAAAGCGAAATCAGGGACACCCTCGTATTTGTAACGGTAGGTTAATCCTTTCGGATTCTCTTTTAATAAGCCGCCTTTTTGAAGGTCAAGAGTATCGATAATTTTTACAATTTTATCTGAATTTTTTGCCGCATTATACTTGCCTAATAAGTAAGGGGTATAAACTTCACCGGGATTTAAGAAATCACCTGTAGCCCAAACAAAACAACCGTTTGGAACGGTAATATTAACTTCATAGTTGTTAAAGTCATTGTAAAACTCATGTTCACCGTTATATCCCAATCTATCCCAGCCGTGGATATCGTCATAGACAGCAATTTGCGGATACCAATAGGCAACAAAATAAGTGGAATCTCCGTAAGTACCCATTCTTATAAAAGTTTTTTTCGGCATTGTAAACTCCCACTCTATTTCAAATTTAACAGAAGAGCCTGATGTAATACTCTGCGGAATTTTCAAATTTAATAATGCCCCCGCCCTTCTGATTGTAGCAGTATTTAGGTCAATTTCACTACCGTTCATTTTAACTGATTTAATTATCATTCCTTCGTTAATATCTTCGATATCTACAACAGAATTTCTCATTTCGTTTGCCCTGTAAATATCCGGATACAGCCTAAAGATTATTGATTTTAATTCGGCAGGCGAATTATTGTGGTAAGTAATTTCGGCATTTCCGGAAATTAACCCGGTAACAGGAGTAAGACTTACATCTATTTTGTAGTCTGAATAATTCCTGTCTCTTATACACATCTCCGAGCCCA
>JACSRR010000140.1 GCA_014879635.1 Ignavibacteriaceae bacterium
CACTCTCTCCGTCGTCGGCAGCGTCAGATGTGTATAAGAGACAGGGCTTACGCACCCGCGACTCACGCTTTTCTTCAAAACCGACTTTAATTTTAACAGGATTTTCAATTAATTCGGCTCCCGACTTAAAAAAATTTACATTTTTATATCCCGTTGTAAAATCATCTAATGATGCAAATTCTTTTTGTTGTTCAAAATCTTGGTTATACATTTTTTACTTCCTTTTATTTTTAATTTGTTGAGCTAATAAATCTTCCGCTATAAACAATGAGTTAAAAGTAATAAACTTTTCCGGCTTTCTCAAAATTTTTTTTTATTTTCTACAACAAAATTAAAAAAACACGGGTCTAACAATTAACTTATGCAAAACGGTTTAGAAGACTTAATCAAGCGAGCCTCGTCAGGAGACTCTTACGCATTTGAAGCACTCGTTAGTAGATACGATAAAAAGGTGCTTTCAATTGCCATGAGGTATGTTAAATCTGAGGATGATGCCCAAGATATCTACCAAGAGGTCTTTATAAGAGTCTTCAAAAACCTCAAAAATTTTGAGTTCAAAAGCGAGTTTTCAACTTGGCTTTACAGAATTACGGTAAATGTCTGTTTAAATTTTATTGAAAAACAGAAGAAAAACAATGCACTCTCTATTTATGAAAATTTCGGAGGAGATGATGATGATGACAGCTTCTCTTTTGAATCAACTTTAAAGGCAAAAGACTTGAATCCCGAAGAAAATTTGAGCAACAAAGAAAAAGGCGAATTGATCAAAGATGCTATTGAAACTCTTTCGCCAAAACAAAAAATGGTCTTTACTCTCAAACATTTTGAAGAGTTAAAAATTAAAGAAATTGCGGAAATTATGGATTGTACCGAAGGTACCGTAAAAAGATATTTATTTGACGCAACCGGTAAATTAAGAATTGCATTACAAAGTATTATTTGATATCACGGATTAACATTATGGAACATAAATCATATACTAACGAGATTACGCTGTTACTCTTAAATGAGCTCCCCGCTTCAGATGCTAAAAAACTTGAAGAACATATTTCAGGTTGTGAAATTTGTAAAAAAGAATATTCAGAACTTCAAAAATTCGGAGAAATAATCTCTTCAACTAAGGAAGATGTTAAAGCAGATTTACTCACTAAATCACGAGAATCTCTGATTTATACGGTAACTCAAGAATCAAAAATTCTGAATATACCAATTGAGAAAAAGAACGAAAATAGAATAGCTAAATTTTTCAAAAAACCACTCTTAACCGGTTCTTTTTCCGCTGCAGCCGGTTTACTTTTAGGATTTTTCCTTTTCGGAAACTATAATTTTTCAAGTAGCGGTGGCGAAATTGTTGAAGAAAAAAGAATTTCTAACCTCCGTTTTACTTCAGAGTTAACCGATAACGGCAACATTGAATTTAGTTACGATGAAGTTACCAGAAAAAAAGTTAGTGGCTCGGTTAATAGTCCTGAAATTCAAAAGATTTTAGTTCATTCTATTCTTAACGATAATAATCCGGGAACAAGACTTAATTCTGTTAATTATATTGCTAATAGCGCCGGTAAAGCAGACCCCGAATTAAAATATGCGCTGATTTCGGTAGCTAAATATGATGAAATTCCCGGCGTAAGGCTTCAGGCTATTAAGTCAATTTCTAAACTTGAGTTTGATGATGATATTAAAACTGCCGTATTGTTTATTTTAGATAATGATGATAACCCCGGAAATAGAATTGAAGCAATTAATATTTTATCTAATGCCGTTTCTACAGGAAAAAAGGCTGATAATGACATCATAAACGGAATGAAAAATATTATTGAAACAGATGAAAACCCTTTTGTAGTTAACTCTGCAAAAATAATTTTAGAGGAAATATAAATTGAAAGCGATAACACTGTTCTTTTTCTTGATTAACATTTTAGTTTTTTCGCAGGATAAGAACCTGACAGGGAATTATACTATTAATAATGGAGATTTAATTATAATGGAAATTCCCGGGGGGAATATCACTGCCGAAATATGGGATAAAAGTGATGTAGTTGTGAATGCTTTCGGTATTCAGGATAAAGGTAACTCCTCAATCAATTTTAGCTATTTTAACGGTGTATTAAAAGTAAGTCTTAATTCAACAGTGAATAAATTTACTCACGCAGATGTAAGATTAAGTATTCCGCGAAATAGCTCATTAAAACTATCTACAAATGGCGGTGAGGTTACAATAAGAGGAGAATTATCGGGTAATTTGAACATCGAGACTTCCGGCGGTAATTTGAGAACGGCTAATATTAACGGTAATGTCTCTTTATTAACCGGCGGTGGCGATATAACTGTAGGTAATACCACCGGAGAACTAAAAGCTGTTACTGCAGGCGGTAATATCAGATTTGGTGATGTTGGTAAGAATGTAATTGCTCAAACTAACGGAGGTGATATTACCGGTAACAACTTAAATTCAACCTCTAACCTCATGACATGGGGCGGAAATATAAGAATCGGGAACAGTAAAGGGCTATTAAAGATTACAACAAGCGGAGGTGATATCACAACAGGGTATGTTTCGGGTGATTGTTCTGCAAACACACTTGGCGGTAACATAAGAATTTCAGGGTGCTCGGGCACACTAAATGTTACTTCACAAGGCGGTGATATTTTAGTTTCCGAAGTATCCGGTTCTGTTACTGCTACTGCAAATTCCGGAACAGTTAGAATTACTTTTAAAGGTGATTCAAACAATCCGTCGGTAATAACTTCAAATTATGGCGATGTTATTCTGTATTTCGGAAATTCCGGTAAAGCTTCGGTCAATATCAATGTTAATACCGGCGAAGTTAATCCCGAATTCAAAGATTATATTTCAAGCGAGTGGGGAAGTACAACGGAAAATATACGCGGAGCAAACGAAAAATTTAAAAGAAATTTTACTGCTTTCTATGAAATTGGAGGCGGTGGAAGAAAAGTAACAGTAAACTGTAATTTAGGCAAGGTTAGGTTAAAAAAATAAATAATCTATTCTATTTAAAAGTAAATGAATTTATGAGGATTTTTTATTCAATTTAATCGTAAAAGTTGACCCTTTTCCGATCTCGCTTTCAACTGAAATTTCACCGCCCTGTTTGTTAATGAGTTTTTTACACACCATTAATCCTAAACCACTGCCGCGTTCTTTACCGGTGCCTGCGGTTGAGATAATTGTATTTGAGAAAATTTCTTCAAATTTACTTTCAGGTATTCCTATTCCCGAATCAATCACCTTAATTTGAATTGAGTCACCATCCGGGATAGTTTCAATTTTTACCTCTCCCCCTTGTGGAGTGAACTTAATGGCGTTACTTGTCAAATTTCTGATTACTAATGAAATAATATTTCTATCAGCGTAAACTTCAATATCTTCATCAATATTATTTGAGAGCTTAATATCTTTAGAGTTTGCAGGACCTTCTAATAAACCGGTAACTTTTTCGGCTTCACTTCTTAAGTTGAAGTTCTCTTTTTGCACTTCAATTTTGTCGAGATTTATTAAAGACCAACTCAAAAGATTTTCAATAAGATAATGAAGTCTTAGAGCAGAAATATTTAATTTTTTTGCATAATCAACAATTTCAATTTTTTCCATCTCATCGGCATCTTCAATCAATATCTCCGAGAGCCCGATTAACGAAATGAGCGGGTTGCGTAAATCGTGAGCTATAACTCCGAAAAGCAAATCTTTGTCTCTATTAACTTTTTCAAGCTCGGAGTTTGTTTGTATCAACTCGGCAGACTTTAATTCAACAACATTATTTTTTTCGGAGAGTTCTGAGTTGAGTAAGGATATTTTTTTCTTTGACCTTTGAAGAGAATAAACAATATATCCTGCAAATATTAGTAGCCCCAAAAGAGCTATTGCAACAACTGTAATGACAGTATTTTGAGCTTGAGTCATTTTAATTTGAGCTTCTGCTTCGGATAATTCAAATTTGTAAGTCAACTCATCTAAATTTTGTATACTTTTTTCAACTTGAAGAGAATCGTTTAATTGTTTAAGTATTTTGTGGTATTTGAGTGCATTTTGATAGTCACCAACTTTTTCATAAGTCTCTGATATTCTTTTAGCAACAATTGACGCCCCTCTAATTTCTCCTAATTCCAACCGGGTTTCAATTGAATTGATCATATATGCAGTTGCCTGTTTATAATCTCCGAGCTCAAGATATATTGACCCGATTATAGCTTTTACTGACGCTATACCGCCTTCATCATGAATTAAAGTTTTGTATGAAATTGAAAGTTCACAATATTCAAGAGCTTTGTAATAATCCTTTTTTCTTCTAGCAATAATTGCGAAGTTATCGTAAAGATTTCCTATATGAGTTAAATTACCTAATTTTTTTCTATAATCAAGTGCAATTTCGAAAGCCTCCGATGCTTTATCTAACTTGTCTTGACGCAAAAAAACTAACCCTTCATGTTCA
Organism: Ignavibacteriaceae bacterium; assembly: GCA_014879635.1. Classification (GTDB taxonomy): domain Bacteria; phylum Bacteroidota; class Ignavibacteria; order Ignavibacteriales; family Ignavibacteriaceae; genus BA9. The sequence continues at coordinate 4,452 of JACSRR010000140.1, forward strand.
TAAGTACGACATAAAATTTCCAAATTATCCGTATTTTGAACTATCCTTCTGGCTCTGTAAGTGAACGAGAGAGAAAGACTATCATTGTTAAAAAAATAATTTAATATTCCTAATCCGTTATAAACCTTTGCTTCCTCCTCGCTTTTATTTAAGCCTAAAGCAAGTTCTCTGGCTCTAAAAAGTTTATTACTTGCGCTCTCATATTCTCCAAGCATCATTTGAAGATAGGCGTATTCAATCAATACCTTAACTAAATTCAGATGATTACCCGATTTCTCTGCAATAAACTCAGCCTCTAAATATGACTTTGATGCCTCTTTATACTTCCTTAATCTGTGAAATAACCTTGCTTCAAGATATTTGACTTCAAACTCATATTCTTGTTTATTTTCTTCATTTATTCTATCTTGTATTAATTCTAATATTGGGGCTCCGAAACGAGGATTGTTATATATGATATCTTCAAGATAAGTAAAAGCAGAATTATAAAAATCATTTCCCTGCTTTGATTTTAGAACTACAATAATTGAATCTAAATTGGTCGGATGTGCGGAGACAACACCTGTGGGTACTATTAAATAGAAGAAGAAAACAAAGAAAATACAAACTTTCATATTACATTAAGTTATTTTCGAATGACAAATTAAAACAAGAATTAAAAAATTCGTTAAGAAATATAAGCAGTTTATTATTACAAAATATTAAAAAATCAGAATTTAATATCCTTTTTGTACAAACAATAAAATTTTTTTGCAGATATTTCAACTGTTAACTGTTTTTTTGCCCGTTCAGCTCTTAATTTTTGAGATTCGGGTTTCTTGATAATCTCTTGTAATGTTTTAAGTGCATTTGGCAAATCTTTTGGATACTCATTTACAATCACACCAAAAGGATACTCATTAATAATTTCACTTGTATCTCCAATTCCCGCAGTTATCAAAACAGCTAACCCCGCACCCAGATATTCGCTAAATTTGATTGGAGCAGAAACCCTGTTAATCAAGTTTTTTTGCCTGAAGAGCACACCTGTCTCTCCGGCAGAGAGATAATCACCCAAATCATTTCCCGTTATGTTAAGAACTTTAAAATCAGACCCGGCAATCCCTTTTTTACTTATTGTGTGAGTTGCTTCATTTTCGTTTGGTGTTAAAACTAAAAAGAAAACAGAATCATCATTTTTTTTGTACTCCAAAAAAGTATCGCATATTTCGTCAAACATTTGCCATTTACTTAAGGTACCCGAATAAATTAGAACATTTCTATTTTCTATTCCGAGTTGCCGCCTGATTTCGTTCCGTCTTTCTTGATTAAAATTTATCCTTTCGGGAGAAAAGCCATTCTCGATAACAGTAATTTTTGCCGGATCAACTCTTCCGGGTAAAAGCTCTTCTGTGATATATTCTTTAAATTTATTTGAAACTACAACAACTAAATCTGATTTCTTGATTAGAAATTTTTCCAATTCTAATAAAATTTTCTGCGATAATTTTCCGGATGCCTCAGCCGAAACTACTCCCCGGTTATCGAAAAGGGTTCTTGCTCCGGTTAACCGGGAAACTATCACACCAATAAATGCAGGAAAGTTACTTCTGCAATGTATAATATCAATTTTTTCTTTTTTTACCGTTCTTCTTGCTACCAAAATCCCGTTTAGAATCATTAAGAAAAATCTCAATGCTCTCAAAATTCCGGAGTTTTGGACCAACTTTGATCTGTAAAAAGGGGCGTTAACCGCTATCAAAACAGCCTTTCCGGAGAGGAGTTCTTTACATTTTTTGTCTCTTTCAGATGCGTTTTTGTCTTGCTCAAGCAGTGCAGGGTTTTCAAAAGAAAGTAAAAAATATTTAATTCCTTCGGATGAATTAATTCTTATGTGCGGGATACCCTGTGAAAGTAAAATCGGGTTACTAAGCGGTCCATCAGCAATAAAGAGAACTGACTTTTCTTTCAATTATTACACCAACATCACTTTTTGATATATTGATTCAAGTTTTTTGATTTGTAAACCGAGATTAAAATTAATTTTTATATGTTCTCTTCCCGCTAACCCAAAATTTTGCCTCATTCCGGGTGATGCAGCTAATTTACATATTTCGGCAGCTAATGATGCTGAATCTTTTTCTTGAACCAATAACCCCGTTTTCTGATTGATAACGGCTTCGGGAATATCAGCGTGAAAAGTTGAAATTATGGGAATTGCACATGCAGATGCTTCGGTAATACTGACGGGGGAACCCCCTTCATTATCACCGTCAGATGCCGTAACACTCGGATGTATAAATATATCAGATTTTGAAAGTTCGTCTAAAAATTGCCGGTGTGATTTTGAACCTAATAATTCAATTCTATCTTTATTTTCACATTTAGCAATCAACGCATTTATTTCAAGTTCCTCTTCTGTTTTACCGCCTCCAATAATTTTCAATTTAATTTGCTTATTCTCGTTTGCGGCAATATCAAAACCTTGAATTGTATAAACTAAACCTTTTTTCTCAACAAAAGAAGAGGCTTGAAGAATCACATTTTCTGAATTATTTACAATTTTGTAATCTTTTACGGGATAATTACCAACATCAACGCCTAACTTTTGAATTATCACTTTTTCAGGAGGGCAACCTAAACTTACAAGCTGCTTTTTTAGATTATTTCCTTCTGCCAAAAAATGAGTACCGTAATCAAATAATTCGAGATATCTCTTCTGCCAATACGGTAATCTTCCGAGCTTAGAAACATCCTGCCCGTAAAAAGAAGTAATCAGTGGTTTACCTGTTTTTTTTACAAAATTTAACCACCTTGCCGCATCCATTCCCATGTGAGCATGATATAAAACCGGGTCAATCTGCTTCTCATATTTTTCAAAAAAATATCCGAAGTTGTCAAAAATTCTATTTAGCAATATTGACATCATTTTTAAGTGTGCCGGAAAAGAATATGCTGAAATCACCCTAGGAAATGGGAATAGTTTTTCATTCTCTGTTCTGTAAGTAAAGACATGAGATTCAAATTCCTTAATGCCTTTTAACTGTGTATAGATCCAAGAACCGTGTAAAAAGAGATAAGGATTGAGCAAATGTACAACACTATTTTTTCTCATCATAAACCCCTAAAGCTGTTGCTTGAGTATCAATGTATGCAAAAATTACCGCTGCTAAAAGATTGATTTTACTGTATTTTATCAGATGTGGTGAAAATATCGAATAGACAATGAACCCTGCGTAACCGCCAATGATTGCTAATGTAAAAACTTTCACAGTAATATCATCTGTTCTCAATAGCACTCTGTAAGCCGCCTTAAAAAACGCAAAATAGAAATAAATTAGAATTATTCCTCCAATTATTCCCCCTTTCCAAAAGAAATAAAGCCATGAAGAATCAGGATAATGAAGCTCAGAATCTCCGAATATTTGGTATTGAACGGTTGATCCAAATCCGTCGCCTAAAACCGGCGAAGCAATAAACTTCATGATAACATAATATCCGATTTCAACTCTCATCAATAATGAAGCATCGCCGGAGGGGTTAGAGAGCGATTCAACTCTCTGACTCGTTTTGGTTGCATTATCCATAGTTTCAGCTTTCGGAACAGAAATTGCAGACCAAATATATAGAGTCATAGCCGCTAAAAGAGAAATAGTTATCGTAAATGCCAACAAATTTTTCCGCTTTTCGAGAATTGATCTGTATTTCTGATAAATCAATATAGCTGTTACCGTACCTAACCCTATTAATATACTTGCCCAAACCGAGCGTGTCAATGTTGAAAAAGCACCTAACGCAACTATAAATGAAACAATTAAAATCCCCAATTTTAATAGCGAATTCTTCTTTATTAATGCAAGTGCAGAATAAAACAACGCACCGAAAAATGGGAAAAAGCCGGCATGAAAAGATGTGAACCGTGCCTTGCCTGAAAATAGTAAGCCGATAAAAATGTATTGAAATGATAAAATTACACCCGCAAACACCATCGTGAGAAAAAGTTTGTGATACTCGCTTTTTTCGGTGAGTAGATATGCAATCGGAATAGGCAGCAAATAATAGGAGAAGTTAAAGAATTCGTAATAAACAAAATATCCTGCGTTCCCCTTCGAAATACCAACAACAGACATTACAATACTGTATAAGAATACGAAAATCATAGCCTTTTGAAAGAAGTTAAACCGCAAAGCAAAACTTGACCCCGTTGAAAGAAATTTTATTATTGCAATTCCGAAAAGTAGTATTGCAGGTATATCTTGAAGGATTATTAATTCCAAGTAGTAATTAAAGCTATCGTTAATATATGCGTAACTAATTATACAAATAAACAGACTTAATGCGTAGTAGTTTTTTATCCAAAATGCATATATAAAGCCTGTTAGAACAATAACCGCAAAAAGGTAGGGAATAAATTCCAATCCGGTTAATTTGATTAGAAATGCCTGAAACATTGCGAAAAGAATTGCAATAAAGATAAATCCCGTGATTAGTGGGAGGGGAAGTTTAACATTATTTATTGAATTGTAAATACTCATTTGTATTGCAAAAACTCTTTTAAAATGCCCATTTTGTTTCTATTGAGAATAAAACTAACAATAACGCTTACAACAAAAATAATCAAAGAAGTATATATTAGATTCATAACATTGCTTTCTACAAAAATGAAACGGATCAAAAAATATAATCCCGTAAAAATTACTGTAAACATTATCAACGGCGTAAAAATTGTTTTAAGGTATTCAATAAACCAATTTCCCGTAAAAGGTTGTATTAAAAATCTGAAATTTGGGTAAAAAAGAATCATCTGTAAAAATAACATACCTGCGGCAACGGTAAGTGCATTACCGAAGTAACTTGTAATTGCAATAACCGGAATACTAATTGCAAAAAGTACGGAATTCCATTTAAATCCTAAATCCGCTCTTCCTTTTGCTAAAATAAGTGAGCCGGCGGGGTTAGCCGATGCCCTGAATATCGAGACAAAGGCGAGAACCTGAAGAATTTTTATGCTTTCAACCCACTTGGGGTCAAAAACTACCGGTACAATATAATCGGCTGCAACGGCAATTCCCAATAAAACGGGTGTATTAATAAACATTATCCCCCACAATATTTTATTGTAAGAGCTTTTTAACCACGCCGGGTCATCCTGAATTTTCGAAAAGAACGGGAAACTGACCTTGTTAATTATCGGGTTGATGATGTTAACAGGTTGCGAAATTAAATTAAATGCAAAATTGTACAATCCGAGTGCGTAAGAGCCTAGTAAAGAGCCGATAATCAAATGATCCAGCCGCTCGCTTATAAAATTTATGCTTCGTTCACCCATCTGATACATACCGAATTTGAGATATTTTTTTATTCCTTTGAACGATAGTACCGGTAAAATCAGGTAATTTTTGAATGCTACAGATAACAATGCAAGCGATTTTAAAGTAGCATTAAGCAGTTGCCCCGCTACAAGCGACCAAACACCGTGCCCCTTGAATGCTAAAAACACAGTCAATCCAGTACCTGCTAAAGTGCTAATAGATTCTATGTATGCAATTGTATTAAATTTTAGTTCTTTTTGCAGTCTTGTTTGAAAAAGCGAACCTGCGGGTGCAAAAAGAAGTGTGAAAGAAACATAGAATAACAGTGCAGGTAATTCAGGCTCGTTATAAAAGTAAACAATTACCGGGTTAGCTAAATTTATTAACCCGAATAAACTGATTCCCGTTAATATATTCAACCAATATAATGATGAAAGCTCTTTATCTGTTGTATCTTGAAAGTGAATTACGGCTGCCGTGACACCTAAATCTGAGAAAGCGCGAATAAGACTAATAACTACCGTAACTATGGCTATTAATCCGAAATCTCTTACATCTAAAAGACGGGAAAGAATTAGTAATTGAGCAAACTGGAGTACAGTTGTAAAGATTGTAGAAAGGGTTGTCCAGCGTATTCCGGAAATAGCTTTCTGCTTTAAATCCAATTTTATTTATCCGTGTAATATTTCAGATACCCCGGAACAAAACCGCTTTGCATTTTCGATTTTTGGTTCATCTGACTTATCTGTTCAAATAATTGAATATTATTATTAAAAAAGTACTCGTACCAAAGGATAAAACTTATTATTCTCCAATCTTTAACGAATGTATTTTTCTGTTTTAGCTCAAGAAACGGGTTATCCATTTTATCAACTATATGCTGAAAAATTGCCTTATTGTTATCATAAAATGTGTTAAAAGGGAAAGGGAAACCCATTTTTCTTTTTCGCCAAACAACATCGGCGGGTAAAATATCTTCAACAGCTTTTCTTAGTATCCATTTTTGCCAACCATTTTTTACAAGATAATTATAAGGAAGGGTGGAAACAAAATCTACAAGTCTGTAATCTAAAAAAGGAGCTCTAACTTCAAGCGGTAAACCCATATAACCTTTATCGCCGGAGCTTAGCCAGTATGGTATTTTTGTATCGGTTAACTCTTTTCTCAACATTGAAGTAAGCGAGAGTTCTCTGATATAGTCCCCTTTTTTACTAACTTTTAAAAAGTCTTTTGAGGATTCCCTGTACTTTGAAGCTAACAGCAGATTAAAACCGGCTTTTTTCTCGGCAAGATATATAAACGGATGTAAGAATGATTTAATTCTGCTCTCATTTTCCGTCCAATTAAGGTTTTTAAAAAAATCACCTAACTTTAAATTAGCTACATTTTCTAACTGTGCATTTAAGTAATAGTTGCCGTAACCGGCAAAAAGTTCGTCGCCTGCGGCACCGTTTAATGATACTTTAATACCCATGTATCGCATAGCGCCCCAAGTAGCCTGATTAGAGTTAAGATTTGGAGAATGATACGGCTCCTCCTCTAAATAGGTAAATTCTTTTATACCGCTCCAAAAATCAGTAACGGGGTTTTCAATCACAATATATTCGGTGTTATACCTTTGAGCAACACTTCTTGCAAAAGGCTCTTCATCCCATTCCTTTTCAGGAAATCTGACCGTAAATGTCTTAATTTTTTTATTGCTAACTATTGATGCAATTGCAACAAGAGTGGAAGAATCCATACCGCCGCTTAGTTCAACGCAAAGAGGGACATCAGATCGGAGCCTGATTTTAACAGCGTCAATCAATATCTCTTTAATTTTTTTTGCCGCTTCTTCTTCCGAGATTTCCGAATCTTTTAATCTCTTTACAGGCGGTTCCCAATATTTTACAACTCCGGCAGGAAATTTTTCTGTTACTACTATATAGCTGCCTTGCGGCAAACTATTTATATTAGAAAAAAAAGTTTTGTTTGCCGTGTCTCGCAAACCGTCAACAGTCCAATGCCAAAGCATCTCTTCATTAACCGATTTTGCATTGTTAATTCCGGGAATTTCAAGGAGTGCTTTGATTTCAGATGCAAAATAGATAGTATGGTCAATTTTTGACCAGTAGAGAGGTTTTTTACCGAGCCTGTCTCTTGATAAGACGAGTGTTTTTTTAGTTAAGTCATAGAGTGCAACCGACCAAAAGCCGTTTAATTTTTCAAAACAATTTACACCCCAAAATTTGAACGCTTCAAGAAAGACTTCGGTATCTGACGATGTATTAAATTTAATCCCCTTTCCCTCAAGTTCTTCTTTCACTTCAATGTAATTATAAATTTCGCCGTTAAAACAGATCGCGAATTTTTTTTCGGAATCTAAAAAAGGCTGGTGACCGTTTACACTCAAATCAATGATCGAAAACCGGCGGTGAATCAGGCAAATATCAAAGTAACCTTCAAAATTGTCTTGATTTGGCAACAGACTTTTTATTTCCGGGTCACTATCGTCACAGCTGAAAGAGGAGAAAGAATCGTTAACCGAATCAATAAAACAGATACCTTCATCGTCATCACCACGGTGTTTGATAGTGTTTGAAACCCGTTTAATCAGATTAAGGGGTAAACTTCTCCCCGGAGGATTAAATATTCCCGCAATACCGCACATTATTTTAACTCCGGTTTTTTAAGAACGGCAAGGTAACACCAAGTCCATTTTTCGGTTTTATCGATTTTTTCGAGCAAATAAGCCGTTCTTTGAATAATGAAGTAAACCACATTCATAATTCGTGAAATTCTGATTATACTGCGGTTAAATCGTGCGAGGTTATAACACAAAAGTTGGGCAAAGGTTACCCAAAATCCTGAAAGTGCAATCAATTCAACAACCTCAAATCCGCTTTTTTTACTCAAATACTCAAATCCATATTTAGAGTAGCGGTAGAAATCTCTTGGCTCTTCGTGAATATGCCAAATAAAAGGAGCAGTATAAATAGCAATTCCACCCGGTTTTAAAAGCCTAAAAGCCTCATTAAGTGCTGTTTGCGGCTCTTCAAGGTGTTCAATTACGCATGTGCATAAAACTGAATCAAATGAATTTTCTTTGAATGGTATTTTATATGCATCACTAAAAACATCAATCTCTTTTTTAGAGTGCATAGTACCCGAGTGATCAATTCCGGTATGTTTTTGTACAAAATCTTTTGTTAAATCTTTATACGGTTTTATTCCGCAGCCAATATCTAACAAATGTCCTTTAAAATATTTTTTGATAGCTTTTTGTAGTTCAGAATCATGAATTTTATAAATAAGCCAATTGAAACTGTCTTTTGCCATTTAAACTATCTTCTTCTTAATTTCAGCCCTGCTGCCGAATGCAAGCATCCCCTCAGGTACATTTTTAGTTAAGAATGTTCCGGCACTCACAACACTATTTTTCCCTACTGTTACACCGTGTTTTACGATTGTACCAAACCCTATCCAGGCACCCTCTCCTATTACAACTTTCCCGGTTTGACGAGGAAACACTTTGTTTAAAGCAGGACTTCTGTTACAATCGGCGTGTGTAAGTATTGAAACTTTGCCGGATAAAATAGAATTATTTTCCATTATAATTTTGGATGCCAAGTCAAAATAAACGCAATCACCTATGTAACACCTTTCGCCGATTTCTAAATTAGAGAAATCGCCCGTTGAGTCTTTGTCTTCATAAACATTATCGAGAAAAATGCTGTTTTTAAAGGTTGCACCATCACCTATTTTAGCGCCAAAAGCCTTTAATAGTTTGACGGTATTCCAAGGATTAGGATTTCTGAGATACTTGATAACAATTCTGATACCAAATATTTTACCGGCGGTAAGTATCAATAAAAAACCGGCAAGAGAGTAAAGCCGGTACAAAATTGTATTTTTATGTACGCTCAAAATTTAGTCTTCTTGATTAAACTTGGATCTTTTAAACGAAAATAAATTCTCTTTAATATACTGTACTTTGGGTGATTTGCTCCATGAAGGGTTCTCAGAAAACATAACTAACAGTAAAAGTAGCCCTAAAGCAGAGAATACAACAACAATTGTATAAAAAGAACGCGGAGGCCAGCTTTTCTTTTCGGGAGCCACGGCTCTGTCAATAACTTGAATTACGGGCATATTTTTCTGCTCTTCAAATTTTGACTGCTCATACATAGGCAATACAAATTCTAACATTGCGGTTAATATTTCAACATCTCTGAAATGCCGGAAATAAGAAACAGCATTGGCAGGTATGTTTTGAATAGCTAATGTTAAACTGCTTGACTGCCCTTTTTTCATCTCGTCAATTTTCTTTTCGAGTTCCCTGACCGAATAACGGATATTATCTACTTGTGGCGAGTTTTCTCCGAATGATTTTTCGGCTACGGCAAGTTCAACCTGTCTTTTAACTAAATCAGCCTCTAAATTTGAAAAAAGAGTTATTGTTGCTTTTATTTGGTCTTCAGCTTGTATTACGCCGGTTCTCTGTTGGAAAAACATCATAGAATCTTCGGCAAATTTTAATCCTGTTTGAATTTCATGATACCGTTTTTCTAGAAATTCCCTGTTTTCGCGCGCCTTCTGAATGTTTAATTCAATCACCGTTAAGTTTAACTCATCAACAATAAAATTAGCTATATCTGCAGAAAGTTGTGGTGAATTTGAAGTGGCAGAAATAATAAAAGCAACATCTTCATCGTTTTTTGACGATATGTTTTCTTTAAGCTCTTTTAGCGCCTTTTCCCTGCTTTCTGAACCGTAAGCTTTTTGAAGGTCAAATTTATCTAAGACTTTTTCGAGCATTGTTCTTGAATAGATAATAGTTGCGTAAAGCTCAATCTGGCTTTTCATTGCCCCGCCGCCTAAACTAAAGGGCATACTCGGAAGGTTTTTTAGAATGCTTGAAAAACCTGACATTTGTCCGGTTTCTGAAGGAATAATTGTAGCCGAGGCTTCAAATTTTTCTTCAACAAAAAACAGTAAAGAAAAATATGTGATTGCTCCAATTAATAAAGCAGTAAAAAGAAAAAGGAATTTCCTCTTTACGAGAACTACTAAAATATCAATTATTTCAAATTTTGAGTTTTCAGACATCAATAAATCTATTTAATTAACGAAAAACTTCCTTCAAAGCCTCAACTACATCTTTAACATCGTCATCAGAAAGTTTTGGCGAGAAAGGAATAGAAAGTGTACGATCCGAAACAAATTCGGCATTTGGGAAATCTCCCGGTTTATATCCAAATGCTTCTTGATAATAAGGGTGGCAATGTAAAGCGCGGTAATGAACTCCTGTTCCTATTTTCAGTTTATGCAATCCTAAAATAACCTCATCACGCGTTAACTTTGTTTTATCAGTGTCAATTAGAATTATAAATAGGTGGTAACCGTGTTTTGTGCCGTGAGTTGCTTCACCCGGTAAAATTAAAGGAAGATCTTTTAACTCTGATTTGTAATAGTCCCAAATCTGTTTTCTACGCTCATACATTTTATCAATTTTTTTAAGCTGGTGCAATCCTAATGCTGCCTGAATATCAGTCATATTATATTTGAAACCGGGGTAAACTACTTCATAATGCTTATAACCGTCGTCAGAAAACCGTTTCCAAGCATCTTTACTCATACCGTGCAGAGCTAAAATTTTTATTTTATTTGCAATCTCTTCATTGTTTGTTGTAACCATTCCCCCTTCTGAGGTAGTGAGATTTTTTGTTACATAAAAACTGTATGAAGCAATATCTTGGAACCCGCCTAATCTATTTCCTTCATACTCTGTTTCAATTGCGTGAGCTGTATCGTTGATAACTTTTAAATTATATTTTGAAGCAAGCTCGTAAATCTTTTTCATATCACATGCTCTACCGGCAAAATGTACCGGTATAATACCCTTAGTTTTGGGTGTAATCTTTCTGGCAGCGTCTTCCAAATCTATTGTCATTGACTCGGGGTCAACATCAACAAAAACAGGAGTAGCACCCGAATGAATAACAGCGTTTGCAGTTGCAGCAAATGTTAAAACGGGAACCAAAACTTCGTCTCCCGCTCCTAAACCTAAAGAAATAACCGAAAGATGCAAACCTGCTGTGCATGAAGCAACCGCAACGGCATATTTTGCACCTACATATTCTTTGAATTGATCTTCAAACTTAGCCACTTTTGGACCGGTTCCAATCCACCCCGATCTAAGAGTTTCAACCACTTCATTTATTTCATCTTCCTCTATAAGAGGGTTTCCAAAAACTAAATATGAGGAACGCATTAAGTAAACTATTTTCCTTTTTTAATAAAATTAATTTCTAATATAACAAGAATATTGCTTCAACTCTCTTTTTTTTTTTTTTTTTAAGTGAAT
>JACSRR010000326.1 GCA_014879635.1 Ignavibacteriaceae bacterium
ATTCTGTCGTAATTCGACCGGAGTCCTGACACATTAGGGAATAAAAACCAAGAACTACGAACTAAGAACAAAGAACATTTTTTTTAACCTCGAACACCCGCACTTCGAACTCTTTTTTCTCTGTGCACTCTTTTACCTCTGTGGTAAAATTATATTCTGCCAACTTAAAATCCGGTAGCCGTGAGCAGCCAACTATTTTAGTGTACTTTATAGTTAAAAATTGTTTAATAGTAGAATGATAGGTAAATTTGAAAACTTTTATGATTCAATTTCGCAAATTCATGATTTATACCGGTCTCGTTTTTAGAATCATCACAACATTTGTAATTAAAAATTCAGGCGCTAATAAATAAATTGAGTAAATGTCACTAAAACCGAAAAGAATTTTAGGAATATCAGCATTTTATCACGATTCGGCAGCTGCAATTGTTGAAAATGGTAAAATAATTGCGGCGGCTCAAGAAGAACGGTTTACGAGAAAAAAACACGACCCTTCTTTCCCCGTAAATGCCGTAAAGTTTGTTTTAGAATATACCGGTTTGGATATTGACGACCTTGACGCCGTTGCTTTCTATGATAAACCACTTCTAAAATTGGAACGCCTCTTAGATACCTACTTGGCATTTGCTCCCCGTGGATTACATTCTTTTATTACCGCTATTCCGGTTTGGTTAAAGGAAAAGATGTTCCTTAAAAAGGTTATCAAAGATTCTCTCTTTGAGATCATGCCTTACAATAAGAAAAAAATGCTCCTTCTTTTCCCCGAACATCACCTTTCGCATGCAGCAAGTACTTTTTATGTTTCACCGTTTGAAAAATCTGCAATTTTAACTATCGACGGAGTAGGAGAATGGGCTACTGCTACAATAGGGGTTGGTGAGGGTGAGAAAATTTCGATTCTCAAAGAAACAAGATTTCCCCATTCTGCCGGTTTATTATATTCGGCAGTAACATATTTTTTAGGATTCAGAGTAAACTCGGGCGAGTACAAGCTTATGGGTTTAGCTCCGTACGGGGTTGCAGGCTCCTCAGAAGTTCAAAAGTTTATTGAAATCATTAACAATAATCTTGTTTTAATAAAGCCGGACGGATCGCTGCAATTGAATATGGAATATTTCGATTTTGCGACCGGGTTAAAAATGATTCCCGAACAAAAATGGGAGAAACTTTTCGGCTTTAAAAAGCGAAATTCCGAAGACGAATTGCTTCAAGAACATTGTAATTTAGCCTTAGCTATTCAGGTAGTTTTAGAAAATATTGTCCTGTTGATGGCTAAAGAAGCGCAAATTATAACAGAATGCGAAAATCTCTGTCTGGCTGGCGGAGTTGCATTAAATTGTGTTGCAAACGGAAAAATTCACGATTCAAAACTATTTAAAAATATATTTATAACTCCTCCTTCAGGGGATGCCGGCGGTTCAATAGGTGCTGCTTTAGCTGCATACCATATCTATTTTGAGCAAAAAAGGGAAATTCCTTCCGGTCAAGATGGCTTAAACGGTGCTTTTTTAGGACCCGGAATTTCGGAATCTGATCTAAACCGGGTCTTCCAAAAATACTCGGCAAAAGCCGAATATTTTGATGATTTTAATAAACTTGCAAAAAAAACTGCTGAAATTATTGCATCCGGTAAGGTTGTAGGGTGGGTTCAGGGCAGAATGGAATTTGGTCCAAGAGCATTAGGGTCCCGTTCTATAATTGGTGACCCGAGAAATCCCGAAATGCAAAAAAAATTAAATCTTAAAATCAAATACCGGGAATCTTTTAGACCTTTTGCTCCTTCGGTTTTATCCGAAAGAGTATCAGATTACTTTGAATTAGATGATATTTCGCCATATATGTTGCTTGTAAAAAAAGTAAAAAAAGAGCGGCGGCTTCCTCTTCCGGAAAATTATGAGAGTTTGAGTGTAAGGGAAAAACTGTATCATTTAAGAAGCGATATCCCTTCAATAACTCATATAGATTTTTCGGCAAGAATTCAAACTGTTCATAAAGAAACTAATTTTAAGTATTGGCAGTTAATAAAGGAGTACGAAAAGTTAACGGGCTACGGAGTTATTGTAAATACCTCGTTTAATGTGCGTGGTGAACCAATTGTTTGTACTGCAAATGATGCCTATAGATGCTTTATGAGAACCGAAATGGATTATTTGGTTATCGAAAATTACCTCTTCGATAAAACGAACCAACCCGGTTGGGAGAAAAATGATAATTGGAAAGAAGATTTCGTATTAGATTAGGAAATATATGGAAGTAGTTAAAGACCTTATAAATTTTATTCGAGAAAGAAAACGGTACATTTTTATACCGCTTTTAATCGTATTGTTGTTACTCGGTATTTTAATAGTTTTAGGCGGCGGCACTGCAATAGCTCCGTTCATTTATACAATATTTTAAGTTGAAAAATTGAAAAATTATACAAAAGAAACAGTATTAACAGTTCTTGTTTTTGTGACAGGATTTGTTGCTCTCTATTTTATTTTTAATTATGAGCCCTTTTTATATATAGCACTTGTAACCGGCGCAATAGTTACCTTTTTCCCGAAAGTATCTTCGATGATTCACAAAGGCTGGATGACTTTAGCAATTATTTTGGGTAGAATTAATTCTTATATATTATTAACGGCAATATTTTTTGTTATTCTCCTCCCTCTTTCGATTATTGCGAAATTAACCAAAAAAGACCCACTTGCATTAAAAACAGTTAAATCAAGCTATTACCACGATAGAGATAAAATTTTCGTTAAGGATGACCTAAAAAATCCATGGTAGAAAATTAGGCTTAACTTTTTTACCGGTGGCTATTATTGTATAGTTTAATTTGCCGGTTCTGTTTGTCTTGTACTAAATATGGTTGTCACTAATTTAACAAATTTTAACCGCCGAGCACGCAGAGAAAAAAGTTCGGAGTGCGGGGGTTCGAGGTTAAAAAAAATGTTCTTTGTTCTTTGTTCGTAGTTCTTGGTTTTTATTCCCTAATGTGTCAGGACTCCGGTCGAATTACGACAGAATTATGGCT
>JACSRR010000219.1 GCA_014879635.1 Ignavibacteriaceae bacterium
AAAAGGTCATATTGAGTTTAATAAAATTGCATTTTACCATCTTTTCAAAAACAATTTTTACGAGATTAAATAAAAATATCTTATGAAACCCGGTTGTTTTATTAAAATATTGCTTGTTTCTACCGTTTTATTTGCAATCACTTTTTACATTGTTAAAAATAAGGGAAAAGAGTGGATTGAAAAACCTGTCAAAAGCATGGTACTTAAAGAGGCAGATGCAAAAGTATTGAGTCTAATAAGTGATGCAGAATCATTGATAGTTAAAGATTCAATAATCTCAGTTTGGGAAGAATTTAAGGTTACTGTTTTAGATAGCGGATACAGTGTAAACGGAAATTCTATCGCTTATTTTACAAAAAAATTAGACTCTCTAAGAGAAGTTAAAACCTTAACATTAGAAGACATTAAAGATTTACGAAACATTTTATTCAGTCATCTTGAAAAAGAGGGCAGTGTAAAAATTAAAATAGAATAACTTATCTCCGGCGGAAAACATGAAAGACAATTCAAAGACTAATATTAAAGTAGGTTTAACAGTTATTGCAGGAATTATTTTGTTAGCTTTAATTATAAGCTGGGCAAAAAATTACTCAATACACTCGTCTAACCAATTACTAACTGTAAGGTTCGAAAATGTTGCCGGATTAGAAATTGGTGACCCGGTAACTGTAAACGGTGTAAGAAAAGGATTTGTTGAAGGTATTTCCGTCAAAAACAACTTAGTCTTTGTTAGAATTTCAATAGAAAAAGATATTGTATTAAAAGAAGACGCTAAGTTTTTTGTTATGATGTTAGACCTTATGGGCGGTAAACGAGTTGAGGTAAGTCAGGGTATTTCTGATGTAACTATTGATTACTCAATTGAGCAAAGAGGTGAATTTTTATCCGATATTCCTTCAGTTATGGCTGTAGTTGGATCGATGATGGGTGAACTACCCGCACTTCTTACTGATATTAAGAGTGCCGTTGCCGGAATCAATAGTTTTATTACAGATGACGAACTTAACAAAGACATTAAACAAACTTTAAAGAACTCAAATAATTTAACCTCGCAGTTAAATGAAATGATTTCTACTCAGAAAGGTATGATTGAAGAATTGATTTCAAATGCCAATAATCTCACCCAAAATGCTAATCAATTAATTGATGCAAATAGCGAGGGAGTTACAAAACTCTTAAATCAATTAAACGAAGTAACTCAAAAAACATCCGAAATACTAACAAAAGCCGACGATTTATTTAACGAAACTAAAAAAATGGAAAACAACGCAGGTAAACTTCTTTACGACGATAAGTTTCTCACAGATTTGAAAGAAACCTTAAAAAATGTTCAGGATTTAACCAATACTCTAAACACTCAACTTGAAAAGGAAGGTATCAAGGTAAATGCGAAAATTAACCTTTTTTAGTCTTTCTTTTTCAATAGTCTTCTTTTTATTTTTCTCTTGCAATTGTTTTTCTCAAAGCGGAAAAGAAACAATTGCAAAAAATGGTATGGTTGTTAGTGCTGATTCTATTGCAACTGCTGTAGGATTAGAAATATTAAAAAAAGGCGGAAATGCAATAGATGCTGCAATTGCAACAGGATTTGCCCTAGCAGTAACATATCCTGTTGCCGGAAATTTAGGCGGCGGTGGCTTTATGGTTATAAGATTAGCTTCCGGTGAAACCTTAACGCTTGATTACAGAGAGAAAGCACCCCTTAATGCATTTAGAGAAATGTACTTAGACAGTTTGGGAAATATAGAACAAAAAAAGATATTAGAGGGTGTTACTGCCGCGGGTGTTCCGGGTAGCGTAGATGGTTTAATCACTGCGTGGGAAAAATTTGGTTCTCTCAACTTCTCCGAATTAATACAACCTGCTATTGATTTAGCCGAAAACGGTTTTATACTAAGTAAATCAACATCAGAATCTTTTAATCGCTATAAAAGTGAATTTGTAAAATTTAATTCAACCAAAAAATTGTTTGTAAAACCTGAAGGGAAATTTAAAGCAGGGGAATTATTTGTTCAAAAAGATTTGGCTGCTACTTTAACACGAATTTTACTAAAGAGAAGGGATGGTTTTTATGGAGGTATAACTGCCGAATTGCTAACAAAACAAATGCAAGAAAACGGGGGCTATATTTCTAAAGAAGACCTTAAAAAATACTCAACAGTATCAAGAGAACCTGTTATTGCATTTTACAGGGATTACAAAGTTATATCAATGGGACCACCGAGTTCGGGGGGAATTGCATTAATACAGGCTCTTAACATATTAGAAAATAAAGAAATAGAACAAATACCTCATAATTCAGTTGAATATATTCATTTTGTGAGCGAAGCTCTTAAATATGTATATGCAGATAGAAGCGAATATCTGGGAGACCCTGATTTTTTTCCTGTTCCGGTAGCACAACTGATATCTAAAAGTTATGCAAGCCAAATTTTTAATCTAATTTCTGATACCGCAAGAAAATCATTAGAAATTAAACCCGGTGAAGTTTTCCCCAATGAATCAACTGAAACTACCCATTATTCAGTTTATGATAAATTCGGTAATGCAGTTTCTGTAACAACAACAATAAATAGCGGCTATGGTGCTAAAGTTGTAGTTGAAGGTGCCGGTTTCTTTTTAAACAATGAGATGGATGATTTTTCAGCAAAACCCGGCGTGCCTAATCAATTTGGTTTACCCGGTAATATTGCAAATCAGATTGTTCCTGAAAAAAGAATGCTCAGTTCAATGACGCCTACAATAATTTTAAAAAATGATAAGCCATTTCTGATATTAGGGAGTCCGGGGGGATCAACAATTATTACAGTAGTTTTACAAGTGATTTTAAATACTATAGACTTCAAAATGTCATTATATGATGCTATGCACTCAGCCCGGTTTCATCATCAGTGGTTACCTGATGAGATACAATATGAAGAAGAAATAACGATATCAGAAAAAAAGGAAGAATTAGAGCAAAAGGGACATAAAATTGGAATTAAAAGAGTACTGGGGTTAGTTGAGGCTATTTTAATTGATCACAATTCAGGTGATATAATAGGGATTAGTGACCCCAGAGGATTTGGATATGCCGGAGGTTATTAATTGATTGCAGGGAACGGTATTGATATCATTGAAGTTAACCGAATTAAAAAAAGCATTGATGACTTAGGTGATGCATTTCTAAACAAAATTTTCACTCCTTTAGAGATCAAATACTGTGAGGGAAAATCTAATAAGTATGAAAGCTATTCTGCAAGATTTGCAGCAAAGGAAGCAGTTTATAAAGCAGTCTATAATGCAGGCATAATATTAAGTTGGCTTGATATTGAGGTTTTACCTACAGAAAGAGGGGAACCGGTTATCTCTAAACTTCCAAAAATTGCAGAATTATACAACCAAGGATATATTATACACCTTTCACTAACTCATTCTCACAATTTCGCAGTTTGTTCTGCAATCTTAGAACAAACGGGTCAAAATCTGCCTCAAAAGTAAAAAATAACAGTATTATACCTATATTTGAAGATTGATATTTTTGAAATCTTTAGTTAACAAGTAAAATATTTAGGAGCATTTGAGTTCGAGAACAAGAAAAAAGTTGCAGGTAAACTGAATGCAAAAGTTTTGGTGCTCAATCAAAGTTATGAAGCTCTCACAATTTGTACTTTACGCAGAGCTTTAGTATTGATATTGTTATCAAAAGCCGATACGGTAGTTAAAGATGAAGAAAGAAAAATAAAAACTGTTAATAGAAGTTTTGACTTCCCGGTTGTTATAAGGCTTAAAAAGTTTATCCATATTCCCTATAAACAAGTAGTGTTAAGTAGAAAAAATGTTTTAAAGAGGGATTCATTTAAATGTGGTTATTGTGGCAGGTCAGATATTCCTTTAACTATTGATCATATTGTACCCAAAGCTAAAGGCGGCAAAGATACTTGGGACAATTTAGTAACTGCTTGTACTAAATGTAATAATAAGAAAGGTGATCGTACTCCTCAAGAAGCAGAACTAAAATTATTGATTAAGCCTACTGTTCCTAATCACATATTTTTTATTAAAAATTCCGTCAATAAGATTGATTTACGATGGAAACCATATTTATTTATTGATAATTGATTATGAAAAAAAGAAAAATTCTAAGCGGTATGAGGCCAACAGGACAACTTCACATAGGTCACTTAGTTGGCGCATTAGAGAATTGGTTAAAATTACAGGATGAATATCAAAGCTATCATTTGATTGCCGATTATCATGTTTTAACTACTAATTTAGAGTCAGAATCTATTTATAAAGATTCAATCGAAATGTTAATTGACTGGTTGGCTGTAGGTTTAGACCCAGATAAAGTATTGTTTTTTAGGCAATCGCAAATTAAAGAACACACTGAGCTTTTTTTAATTTTCTCGATGCTTATTACTTCAAATAGATTAGAAAGAAATCCTACTTTAAAAGACCAAGTTAGAGATTTGAATATTTCGCAAATTATTTACGGGCATTTAGGTTACCCCGTGCTTCAAGCCGCCGATATTCTTTTGTATAAAGGTGAAGTGGTTCCTGTGGGCGAAGATCAAGTGCCTCATGTTGAAATTACAAGAGAATTGGCGAGAAAGTTTAATAATCAATATGGCACAGTTTTTCCCGAACCGGATGCACTTTTAACTGTGTTCCCCAGATTATTAGGTACTGACGGGGTTTCAAAAATGAGTAAATCGCTCAATAATGCAATTCTATTGTCTGATAAACCTGAAATTGTTGAACAAAGGTTAAAAAAGGCTGTTACAGATCCACAGAAACTCAGAAAAAATGATCCCGGCAGACCCGATGTTTGTGTAATCTTTTCGTATCATAAAAAGTTTAATCCCGGTGAGGTTGATGAAATTAGAACCGGTTGTGAATCAGGTGCTCTTGGATGCGTTGATTGCAAAAGAAATTGTGCATCTAAAATTAACTCTTATTTAGCTCCTGTTTTAGCAAGAAGAGTTTATTTTGAGGAAAATCTTCCTAAAGTTTTGGATATTTTGAGTCATGGTGAAACCGAAGGAAGAAAAATTGCCTCAGAAACAATGAAAGAAGTTCGTTCAAATATGTTGATTGGTTAATGTTTAAAGTTAAATTAAATCAATTTGAAGGTCCCCTTGATCTATTGCTTTTTTTTGTAAAAAGAGACGAATTAAATATTCATGATATTCCGATCTCTTATATTACAAAAGAATTTCTCCAATATATTGAACTAATAAAATATTTAGATTTAGAACAAGCAGGAGATTTTATTCTTTTAGCTTCTACAATGATGCACATAAAAGCTAAAATGCTTTTACCAAGAGAAATTGATGAAGAAGGAATAGAAATTGACCCGAGAGCTGAGTTAATTAACCGTTTAGTTGAGTATAAGAAATACAAAGAGATTGCCGGCGATCTTTCATTTTTCGAAGCAAATCAGAGGAAAATAAGTGTAAGGGGAAATTCGGAAAATGATCTTTATGATTCTGAATCTGAAATTAAAGGTTACTTAAAAAATATTACACTCTTTGATCTTGCAAAAGCTTTTAAAGATGTAATATCAAATATGAAGCCCGAACCAATTCACCAAATTGAAAGACCCCCTGTTTCTTTAGACGAACAGATGGATTACATCAAAAAAGAATTAGTTACTAAAAAGCGGGTGAATTTCAAATATTTATGTGCTGATGCAACTTATAAAATTGTAGTTATATTCAGATTTATTGCACTTCTTGAAATGGTTAAAATGCAATTGGCAGGAATTGAAGAAACTGATAACTTTAATGAATTTATTATATATGAGATAGAGAAATAATGGAACATTTTTATTTCTCGGCTGTTTTAGCTCTTATTTTTGCATCAGATGACCCTATTTCAGAGTCTGAAATAGCCAAAGTTATAAAAGATACTGACGGTGATGATTCAATTACAGCTAAGGAAATTGAAATTATTATTGAAGAGGCAAACAAATTATTTAATGCAGATGTTTATCCTTTTAAAATAATCAAATTAGCCGGAGGTTACACTTTTGGAACTAAACCGGAATTATCTTCATATTTGGGGCATTTAGCGTCAGAAAAAAGTAAAAAGAGATTAACGCAAGCCGCATTAGAAACACTCGCTATAATTGCTTACAAACAGCCTGTATCAAAGCCGGAAGTTGAAGCAATAAGAGGAGTAAATTCAGATTATATAATCGGTTCTTTACTTGAAAGAAATTTAGTGAAAATTTCCGGTAGGGCAGAATCAATCGGGAGAGCTTTGTTGTATTCTACAACTGAAGAATTTCTTAAATACTTTGGATTACACAGTCTTAAAGATTTACCAAAACCGAAAGAGATTGCCGAGTTACTATCTGAAAATGATTTGGCAGAACAAAAAAGAAAATTAATAATGCAAGTTGTAGAAGAACAATTAGAACTTGAATTCGGAGATGACGATAAAGATGAAAGTTAGGTTGAATAAACACATTTCAAGTTCGGGTGTTACTTCCCGCAGAAAAGCCGATGATTTAATTCTTCAAGGCAGGGTTGAGGTAAATGATGAGATAGTTAAAAAACTTGGTTTTTTAGTTGACGCTGAAGCGGATATAATCAGAGTTGACGGAACCGAACTCAAAAGAACGGCAAAAGAATATTATATGCTGTACAAACCTGCGGGTTTTATAACCGCAGTTACAGATGATAGAAATAGAAAAACTGTTGTTGAATTAATAAAAACTAAAGGAAGAATTTTTCCGGTCGGCAGGTTAGATTATGATACTACCGGACTACTATTCTTAACAAATGACGGTGATTTTGCAAATTTGTTAATGCACCCGTCAAGTAAAATTCAACGCACTTATGAAGTAAAATTAGATAAAGAAATTTTTGAAAACAATGTACAACGCCTCTTAGAAGGAGTTGTTGTTGATAAAAAGAAACGAAAATTTGCCTCTGTTGAGCTTTCTCCAAAAAACCCGCGTAGAGTAACGGTAACCTGTTACGAAGGAATAAACCATTTCGTAAAAAAGATGTTTAAGGCAATCGGTTTTAGGGTAATTAAACTCAAGAGAACCGCTTTCGGTCATTTAACCCTCGAAATTATGAATCCGGGGGATTACAGAAAATTAGAGAAACATGAAGTTAACAAGTTTTACAGTCTTAAAAAGTAATAAATTAAATCCATTAATCCTTGTTTTAGTACTTTTTTCCGTTCAAGCTTTTGCGCAAACAAAAACTGAAACTGATTCAATCCCGGAATATTGGCTTGCATCAAAAAAAGAAATATGGAACAAAATAGATTCCTTTTTTGATGACCCCGCTTTTAATTCTTCAAATTGGGGTGTTCTGATTCAATCTTTAAGAACAGGTGAAGTTCTTTATAAAAGAAACGAAACCAAATTATTTATTCCTGCTTCAAATCAAAAACTTTTAACCACATCTGCAGCTTTAGAAATTCTTGGTCCTTCGTATCAGTTCAGAACAATTGTTGCAACAGACGGCGAAATTGACGGTTCAATTCTGAACGGAAATTTAATGATTAAGGGTTACGGCGATCCAAGTATTTCGGGAAGATTCCATAACGGTAATATTTTCTCAGTGTTTCAAACTTGGGTTGAGAGGCTACAAGAAATTGGAATTGACGAGATTAGAGGTAATATAATAGGTTATGATGATGCTTTTGATGAAATAAATTTAGGTGAAGCTTGGCATTGGGATTACGAAACATATTGGTATGCCGCACCGATAGGTGCCCTTTCTTTTAATGATAATTGTGTTGATATAACTATAAAACCTTCCAAAGTATTGAGCCAAGCGGTGGTTACTTCAGAACCGGAAAGTAAAATGATTACAATTATCAATCAAGTGGTAACGGTTCCGTCAGATTCGGTAACAAATATTCAGTTTCAACGGCTTCGTAGCTCAAATATTATTAGAATTACCGGAACAATAAAAGAAAACCAGCCGGATTACAAGATTTATGTATCAATAAATAATCCTACACAATTTTTTGTCGTAACTCTTAAAAAGTATCTTGAGGATAACGGAATAAAGGTTACCGGCTTTGCTATTGATTATGATGATATCAGTAATAGAGTTGATATACAAAATTTTAGAGATCTTTTTGACCACTATTCAAAACCGTTGACTGAAATAATCAGGGTGATAAATAAAAACAGTCAGAATTTTTTTGCCGAGCAACTTCTAAAAACAATCGGTTATGAGTTATTTGGTTTAGGTAGTGCAGAACATGGTAAATATGGAATCTCAGAATTCTTAGCTAAAATGGATATAACTCAAAGTCAATACAGAATATCTGACGGTTCAGGTCTTTCAAGATTAAATTTAATCACACCTGAAATACTAATGAAAATTTTAGTTTATATGAATAAAAGTTCCCTTTTTTCTTATTTCTATAATTCATTGCCCGTTGCAGGTGTTGATGGTACAATTTCAAGCAGGATGAAAAATTCGCCTGCCGAGTATAATGTTAGAGCTAAGACAGGTTTTGTTGGCTTTACAAGAAGTCTTTCGGGTTACATGAATACTTATGAGAAAGAGCCGATTGCTTTTGTGATGATTGTTAATAATTTGTTGGGACCCATTTCGGTTGCTGATAATGTACAAGATAAAATTTGCATACAACTTTCAAAATTAAAACGAAAATAGAGAGAAATAATGGATAATGTTCACTTTGATGATGTAAATGAACTGATAAAAAGAAGAATTGAAGAATATAACCTTCTGAAAGAGAATGGAGTTAATCCTTTTGAGTACAGCTTTAATGTTTCGGGTTATTCAACTGATATAATTAGTAATTATGATGAAAATGTTGAACAAAATGTTTCGGTTGCCGGAAGAATAATTGCTATAAGAAGAATGGGTAAAGCTTCATTTACACATATTGTTGATGTAAAAGGCAAGATTCAGATTTATTTGAAAGCTGATGAACTCGGAAGTCAGTATGATAATTTTAAACTTTTCGATATTGGTGATTTGATAGGAATAGAAGGCAAAGTTTTTAGAACAAAGACCGGAGAAATTTCAGTACATGCTTATAAAGTAGTACTGTTAACTAAATCCTTAAGACCCGTACCTACGCCGAAAGAAATCATTGACGAATCAGGCAACAAAGTCGTTTTCGACCAATTTACTGATAAAGAACTTAGATACCGTCAGAGGTACCTTGATTTAATACTGAACCGTGAAGTAAAAGATGTATTCGTGTTGAGATCAAAAATAATCAGTGCAATGAGAAAGTATCTTGATGATGCGGGTGTTCTTGAGGTAGAAACACCTGTTTTACAGCCAATTTATGGCGGTGCTTCCGCAAGACCCTTTGTTACTCACCACAATGCGTTAGATATCCCACTTTACTTGAGAATTGCGGATGAATTGTACCTTAAAAGACTAATTGTGGGTGGATTTGACGCAGTTTACGAAATCTCAAAAGATTTTAGAAACGAAGGAATGGATAGAACTCATAATCCCGAATTTACAATGCTTGAAGTATATGTTGCTTATAAAGATTATGAATGGATGATGGATTTTGTCGAAAATATGATCAAGCATGTCTGTTTAACCGTTTTTGAAAAAACTGTTTTTGAGATTGAAGGTCACAGTGTTGATTTTGGTCAAAAATGGCAAAAGGTTTCAATGGTGGATTCATTAAAAGAGAAAACAGGTTTAGATTTGTTAACTGTTTCTGATGAGGAACTCTTAAAAACTGCAATTAAATATGGTGTTGATATTTCGCAAGCAAAAAGCAGAGGCAAACTAATTGATGAGTTATTTGGAATTGTAATTCAACCATTATTGTTTCAACCTTGTTTTGTAGTTGATTATCCGGTAGAAACTTCACCATTGGCAAAAAAACACAGAAGCAAGACCGGTATAGTTGAAAGATTTGAAGGATTTGTTATAGGAAGAGAAATTTGCAACGCCTTTAGTGAATTAAACGACCCTATAGACCAGAGGGAAAGGTTTGAATCGCAACTGAAAGATAAAGAAAAGGGGGATGAAGAAGCTCAAGTTTTAGACGAGGATTTTTTGAGAGCCTTAGAATACGGTATGCCACCAACCGCCGGATTAGGTATCGGAATTGATAGATTGATTATGTTATTAACCAACCAAAATTCGATTAGAGATGTTATTCTTTTCCCAACTATGAAACCTGTTAAATAATTTTTGAAAAGTTCTCTGTTTTTTTTATTGATTCTATGCTTATCCGGTTTTTCACAAGATAAAGATTCATTGAGTGTAATTCCGGATTCTTTAAAAATTAATGAAATTAATTTAAATGACTTAAAATTTATAAGTTTTAAGGATGATAATATCTTAAATAGAAAATCTAAAAAAGATATCGATTACTTGTTTTTATCAGGGATGGGAGCAGCTTATTTGGGAGCAGGATTAAGCGTACATCTGTACCAAGCAAATGCATGGTGGTCGGGTGAAAGAAGCGACTTTAAATTTGCAGAAGATTGGGATTACGCACTTTGGATTGATAAAGTTGGTCACTTTTATGCAACACATTTAATAGCTCATTTTTTTTCTGCCGGACTTGAAAAAACAAACATAGATTATGCCACAAACATTTGGATCTCTTCATCTGCAGCTCTTGCTTTTCAAATCTTTGTTGAGATAGAAGACGGATTCGCTCAAAAGTGGGGTTTTTCAAGAGGTGATGCAATATCAAATTTATTAGGAGCATCTTATCCCGTTTTTCAATTTTATTTCCCCTACTTGTATAATTTTCAACCCAGATTTAGTTATTACCCGACTAAGTTAGGAAAGGAGGGGCATATTGCGGGACAAAATTTAATTATCACTGATGATTATGAGGGGCAAAAATTTTGGTTATCGATGAGGATTAAAAACATTTTGCCTAAATCTATTGCAGACCCGATACCCGATTTTTTAATGTTATCGCTTGGTTACGGAGTAAGGAATTTAGACGGAAGGGGAGGCGGTTTCTCAGATTTATACATATCTTTAGATATAGACTACGAAAAAATTCCGCTATATGGCGAATTTTGGCAATTTGTTAAAAACACATTAGGTTATTTTAAATTCCCAATGCCCGGAATTAGAGTAAATAACGGAACTACTTTTTTTCTTCTCTGCTATTAAATGAACTACAACATTATTATTCCAACTTTGAATGAAGAGAAATTTCTACCAAAGCTATTAGGTCAGATTTCTGATAATAAACTCAAAGATAAATATAAATACAAAATAATTATCTCGGATGGTGGAAGTACTGATAATACTGTTAATATTGCAGTGAATGCCGGCTGTTGTGTAATCCAAAATGAAAAGAAACCTTTTCAAACAATAGGGCAGGGGAGAAATTTAGGGGCCAAAAATATTGACTCTGACTATTTGATATTTTTTAATGCTGATGTTATTTTAGACCATCCTGAAACATTTTTCGATGAAGTTGAGTCTATTCTTAAAACAGAAGTTTATGTAGCTGTTGGAGGACATGTAAAAATATATCCGGAAGAAGAAATTTTAGTTGATAAATTGTTTCACGGCTTTTATAATTTATATTTCACAATTCTTATTTTTTTTGGTTTAGGAATGGCGCGTGGTGAGTGTCTTATTATTAAGAGAGAAATATTTGAGAAACTTAACGGTTTTAACGAAAAACTTGTTGCAGGTGAAGACTTTGACTTGATAAGAAGAGCAAAAAAAATTGGTAAGGTAATTTATTCCAAAAATCTTCTTGTTTATGAATCTCCAAGGAGATTTAGAAAATATGGTTATATGAAAATTTCATTAAAGTGGTTTTTAAATTCAGTTTCAATATTGATAAACAATAAAAGTATCTCCCACTCTTGGGAAGAAGTCAGGTAAGGATTTATAAGATGTTAAAATTCAACAAATTTGGTATTCCGCTTATTATCATTTTGATTATGACGGGCATACTACTTGGCACACAAATTCAAAGAGCTATATCAAACGACTCTGTTAATGAGGGAGTTAATAAAATTAAGGATGTGCTATGGCTTACTCAAACTTATTATGTTGAAAAAACCGATACTGATAAACTGATAGAAGCAGCTATAAACGGTTTATTAGCAGAACTTGACCCTCACTCCGTATATATTCCCGCACAAAATATGAAAGCCATTGAAGAAGAATTTCAGGGTAATTTTGAAGGAATTGGAATAGAATTTCAAATTGTAAACGATACATTAGTAGTTGTAACAGCAATTACAGGTGGTCCTTGTGATGAGTTAGGAGTTCAATCAGGTGATAGAATAGTTAAAATTGACGGTGTAGATGCAGTAGGGTTGAGTAACGAGGATGTAAGGTCAAAATTAAGAGGTAAAGCCGGCTCTAAAGTAGATATCTCAATAATGAGATACGGTTTAAACGAACTTCTTGAATTAACAGTAATTAGAGATAAAATACCTCTTTATTCAGTTGATGCCTCTTTTATGATTGACGAAACCACCGGTTTTATAAGTGTTTCAAGATTTGCAGAGAAAACAACTGACGAGGTTGTTGCCGCTCTCTCAAAATTAAAATCTGCCGGTATGAAACAATTAATTCTTGATTTAAGGAATAATCCGGGCGGATATTTGAACCAGGCTTTTCAAATTGCAGATCTGTTTATTGACGGTAATAAAAAAATAGTTTATACCGAGGGGAGAAAAAAAGAATTTGACGAAGAGTTTTTTGCCTCTAAAAAATTTGAGTATGAAACTATCCCACTAATTATTTTGATAAACAGAGGTAGTGCATCTGCAAGCGAAATTGTTGCCGGGGCAGTTCAGGATTGGGATAGAGGAATTATTGTCGGCGAAACCTCTTTTGGCAAAGGGCTTGTTCAAAGACAGTTCCCTTTAAGCGACGGTTCATCTGTAAGATTAACTGTGTCAGAATATTTTACTCCTTCCGGAAGACTCATTCAAAAGGAACTCAAACCTAAAGACGAATATTATTCTGAGGTACTTGATAGAACTGAAATTGAAGGTGAAAATATAGATCATTCAGCTGAAAATGACACATCTAAACCTGTTTATAAAACTGCTAAAGGCAGAGTTGTTTATGGAGGAGGGGGAATAACGCCCGATTATATAGTTAAAAATAACACTCTTTCTAAAGTCTCTCAAGAAATGCTCTCTAAAAATATATTTTACTTATTTTCTCTTAATTATTTGCAAGTGAACGAGTCAGCTATTGAGAGCAAATATGGGAATGATCTAAATAAATTTGTGAAAGAATTTGAAGTTTCAAATAATTTGTTTGAGGAATTAATTAATTTCGCAAGAAATAAAGGAATTTTAATTAATACACAACTTAATTCTCAAGAAATTGATTATATTAAGGTTAGGTTTAAAGCTCAGGTTGCCAGGAATTTTTGGAAATCTGAAGGTTGGTATGCAGTGATGATGACTGCCGATAAACAAGTTCAAACAGCAACCGGCTTATTCAAAAAGGCTAAGGAAATTGCAGGTTTATGATAATTTTATTAATTGTCATTTTATTTTGGCAGACAGATTATTTATTTGAAAATAATTCTGTAAAAGATTTAGAGAGTGAGCAATCACTTAATACAACGGAAATGTTTCCGGCTGGTGAAGAATTGTACTATGATGTCAGATATCTTGGGCTCTCTATAGGTGAATTAAAATTTATGATAAATAGACGATATAACAAAAATGGGAAACCTGTTTTTGAGGCATCGGTAGATATAAGATCAAACCCCGCTATCCCGTTTGTAAAACTAAGTCAGCTCTACAATTCGGTTATTGAAGGGGAGATATACTCAAGATTTTTTAGAGGTATTGTTAGAAGCGACGATGATACAACCTACACAGATTATAATTTCCACTATGAGGCAAAAAAAATTTATATGCAGAGGGGTAGTTATACTAAAAAAGAGAAATGGATTGATACAACATTTGTAGCAGATACTTTACTACAAGACGGCTTGTCAATATTCTATTTTGCAAGGTTTCACTCAAATGCATCTAAAAAAATAAATGTTCCGTGTTTTGTTGACGAAAAAAAAGTCTATACAAAAATAAATTTCTATAATAAGACCGAAGCTATTGATATAAATGCAATAAATTATGATATTGCTTGTGTAAAACTTGACGGTTCTACAGACTTTGTAAGTGTATTTGGATTAACGGGCGATTTTGAAGGCTGGTTTACAAAAGATGCTGCCTCAATTCCCATAAAAGCAAAGTTAAATGTTATTTTAGGAAGCATAAATTTAGAGTTAAAAAAATGGAACAGACCAAACTGGACTCCACCCGTGTACAAGAAGTAAACATTTATCCTTATAAAGGAGCATATCCAAAAATTGATTCCGGTGTAGTGATTTTTCCCGGAGCAAGAGTTATTGGCGAAGTTGAAATTGGAAAAGGTTCATCTATTTGGTATAATTCTGTGATTAGGGGAGATGTAAATTATGTTAAAATTGGTGAATTAACAAATATTCAAGATGGCTCTATTTTGCATGTAACCGGTGATGGATTTCCTTTAATAATCGGAAATAAGGTTACTGTTGGGCATAATGCTGTTTTACACGCATGTACAATAGGAGATCTTTGTTTAATAGGTATGGGTGCTGTTTTGTTAGACGGTGCTGTAATATCCAAATTTTCGATGATTGCAGCAGGGGCTGTTGTACCTCCAAATTTTTTAACCGAATCTTATAAACTTTATGCCGGAATTCCTGCTAAACCGGTGAGAAACCTCACACAAGATGAAATTGATTATTTCGAAATTTCGGCAATAAAATATAACAGGCTTGCGTTGGAGAGTTTTAACGAATTAATTTCATTGCAATCAGTTTAATATTGGGGTTATTTTGATAAAGATTTATAACTCCTGCAAGAATTATAAAATTGATAAAAAGCTTATTAAATTGATAGTTAAACAACTTTCGGTAGAACTTTCGTTTAAGATTGAAAATTTAGAAATTTCCTTTGTTGACAAAGAAACAATATTGCAGTTAAACAAAGAGTATTTAAATCATGATTATTTTACTGATATTTTAACTTTTGATTATTCAGAAACAATCAATAAATTAAATGCGGAAATAATAATCTGTTGTGAGATTGCAAATGAGAACGCAGAAAATAACGGTGTAACTTTTTTAAATGAGATAACAAGGTTAGTTATACACGGCATTTTACATTTAAGTGGATATGATGATACCGGAGAAGCTAAAAAAACGGAAATGACTGAAAAAGAGAATATTTTATTGAAAAAATTATTAGAAGTTGAATGAGTTTAAATAATTCAAAAAATAAAGTTTTCGATATAATCGGTGAGATTATGGATTCCATGGTTCGTGATCAATCAATCGAGGAATTGCAAAAAACACTCACCCATGAAAAGAAGTATGAACTTTCTCAGATTGCCACTGCTTTTAGTTGGGTATATGACAAATTTTTGGCTAACAAAATCAAAAACCACGAAATTGTTGTTTCAAATCACCAAAGAGTTTTTAACGAAGAAGAAATATCCATTCTCGGCATTCACAATTGTAATAAACTATTAAAACTTGCTAATGTTGGTTTTTTAACCCATGACGATATAAACTTTATAATAGAGAACTTTGCTTTCTCTTCAGAAGAAAGCCTTTTAAGTGAATTTAATCTAAATTTTTGGATAATTGCACCATTGTTCGAACTCGATAACATAATAGTTCCGGGGAGTAGAACAATTCTTAGGGTTTCAGACAGTATAAATTGAGAATTAATTGCTTATAAAAGATTTAGTAGATAATTATCTTTCATCTTTAGTTTCTATTAAAAGATACTCACCCAATACAATTTTAGGTTACAGGGTAGATCTATTTAGTTTTATTGAGTACTGTAATAAATATTCAATTTATGACTCAAATTCCTTAAATATAAAAGTAATTAAACGATTCTTGTTTTTCCTTGGAAACAATAAGTATAGTAATACTTCGCTTTCAAGGAAACTTTCTGCAATAAGAGGGTTGGTAAAATTTGCTTTTAGAAACAATGAAATCTACGCT
>JACSRR010000143.1 GCA_014879635.1 Ignavibacteriaceae bacterium
TCCGTCGTCGGCAGCGTCAGATGTGTATAAGAGACAGTCTTTATACACCGGCATTGCTCTTAATTCTGCCAGAATTCCTAAACCTGAAATACCCCTGCCAAGGTTAATATCTAAGAGAATTAAATCGTAATTCTTAGCAGAAATCATCTTTAAAGCATCTTCGCCGTTTGTTGCCGAATCAAGAAAAGCGTAATTTTTCAAGAAAATGTTTATTAGAGTTAAAGTTGGTTTATCGTCATCTACTAATAATATATTGTGTTTCTTAACAGGGAATGACACAACTTCAGTTTCAGATTTTTTTGGAATTATTGAAAAATCAGGAATATTTTCGTTTTTACCCGGTTCTCTTAACGGAAATTGTACTGAAAAGGTTGAGCCAGCACCGGGTTTTGACTCAACAGAGATTTTACCCCCCATTTTTTCGACAAAACGCTTTGTAACTGTTAATCCCAAACCGCTGCCTTCAAACGACCTGCTCAATCCTTCCGAAACTTGTCTGAATTCATCAAAAATTATTTTTTGGTCTTCGGGAGTTATTCCGATTCCCGTATCTGTAATAAGAATTGTAACATATTTGATATTATGTTCTTCTTCTTTTAGAACACGAACTATCACACTACCTGAATGCGTGTATTTTAGTCCGTTGTTAATCAAATTATTGATAATAGTAACAAGCATCCTTCTATCTGCTTTAAGAATTAAAGGAAACTCCGGAATGAAGACCTTTAGCCTTAATCCTTTTTTTTGAGCCATCGGTTTAAGGTATGAAGCTGCTTCATTTATTGCCTCTCTAACATCAAAAAATTCATAGTTAGTTACAACTCTGTCAGATTCAATTCTTGATAGGTCTAAAATTAAATTGAGTGTTTCGGATAATCTTTGTCCTGCTAAAAATATGGTTCTGAGAAGATCATTTTGGTCTGGGTCTTTAACCTGTTCAATCAACATTTCTGCAAAACCGATTATTCCAATCAAGGGAGTTCTAAGTTCGTGGCTCATATTTGATAGAAAATTAGATTTTAACCGGCTCATCTCTTCAGCCTTAAACTTAGCATCAACAAGTTCAATATTTGCCCTCTCGCGTGCAATTGCTCCGCCAATATTAGCAGCGGCTGCTTTTAGAAGAGATTCCTCACTTGGCGAATACACAGTATATGATGTGCAATTGTCAAATCCGATAAATCCCCAAAATTCTTTCTCAATTTTAATTGGAACAACAAGAATTGCTTTTATCTGTTGAAGTTCTAATAATTTCCTCTCTTTATTTGGGAGATCTGAAACAAGTCCGTTAATTACTCCGTTTTCTTGCAGCACATAATTCCACCTTTCAAAATCATTTTCATAAGGGAGATTTTGAAGTTGAGGGTTATGAATTTGCTTCGAAATATTGCCCTTAGTATATTCAAAAGTTTGATTCATAACAATTTTACCCGTTACGGGATGAACACTGTTCTCAAAAATATAAACCCTGTCAGCTTCAGTGAAATCTCCTAAGATTTGAAGAACAATTGTAATGGCAACCCGCAAATCTTTTTCGAGAAGAAGAGTTTGAGTTAGGGATGCTAGGCCGGATAACCAATTTTTATGATTTATAACTTTCTTCTCTTGCATTATTTCTTCGGTAATATCTTGAATGATATCAAATGAAAAAGAAGAAGTGGCAGTTTTTTCAATAATTGTAGAACTCTTAATTCTAATCCAAATTTTCTCGCCGTTTTTTCGTTTTATTATTTTGATAATACTACCGGAATTACCGGGAATAAGAGCATTTGAGAGTAAATTAGCTTTTTCTTCGGTAGTTACCGGCAAACAAAAGTCAGAAATTCTCTTTCCTATAAACTCTTCTTTTGTGTACCCAAATAAGTTGGTCATTCTTGAATTTATATCAATTATAACACCATCTAAGTTTTTGACGGCAATACCGTAATCTGAGACATCAAAAATTGCTTTGAATTTAGACTTACTCTCATTTAGATCTACACGGACTTTTGAAATTTGGGAATTGTCACTGAAAACAAACAAGAGTTTTTCACTCTCGTTAATTAGAATTTTCCTTAAAAAAAGTCCACAATTTAGAATTGAACCGTTTCTGTGTTTTCCCGAAACATTTGTC
Source organism: Ignavibacteriaceae bacterium (assembly GCA_014879635.1). GTDB lineage: Bacteria > Bacteroidota > Ignavibacteria > Ignavibacteriales > Ignavibacteriaceae > BA9. The sequence continues at coordinate 2,114 of JACSRR010000143.1, forward strand.
TTTTTCTCATCAGTTTCTGATAAACCTTTAATTTCATCAGTGATTAAGGCAAATTCTGATTTATCTTCGAAAAGTAGTCCAATACTCTTTCCTGTTAATTTTGATGAATCATATCCGAAAATTGTTTTGACCGAGGAATTACACAGTTCAATTTTTTTGGTTTTAGAGTTTACCAAAACAACTGCATCATTCAAAGAAGAAAGAATAGTTTCCAATAATTTTTTAGTTTCTTCAGATTCTTCTTTCTCTTTAAACTGTTTTGTTGTGTCTTTTCCGATTGCCCAAGAGGAGTAATTTTTTAATTTAATTAATCCAGAGATACTCATCCAGGAAACAGATTTTTTTTGTCCGGATTTAGAAACAATATCCCAATTAAAACCGGTGTAAATACCCTGATACTCTTTCCATTTCATTCTTAAATGATTCAAATATTCATCATCAGGGTACAAGAGTTTGTGTACACCGGGTTTATCAATAATTTCAGATTCCAAATACCCGGTAACCTTTTCACATTCTTTATTCCATACTTTGAATAGCCCGGAAGAATCGACGGCTGTAAACAGAAGGGGGAGAGAGCACAAGAAATCAATTAGATTTTCATTCTGATTAGCAAATGCAAAACCCGGTTCAATTTCATTTAGCCTATTAAAAAAAATATGATAAAATAACCCGTTAATTCTTATAATAATTAAATTAAAATCTTGAAGTGTGTCTTTAACTTTAATTGTTAGTGTGATAAAACCCGGTTCTTTTTCTTTCAAAGATTTGAGAGTTTTGAGGTATGATTTTGGATTTTCAATTCTTGATGAAATTAATGCGCCGTTAGCAATCTGCAGTGATTCAATATGTTGCGGTTTAGTAACTTTAACAACCATAGAGGTTGATTCGGTAATAATTACCGGAGTATCAAAGCCTTCAATTTTAGAATCAATTTCTTCGAAAAACAATTATTTAGCCTTACAACAAAGTTTAAATCAGATAATTAATCAAAACAATTTGTCAAAATTGTCTTATTAAATACTTAATATTAAACATTCTTATATTTAATTTCTGTTAAATTAAAACAGTATTAATTGCCAGGCTAAAAATTTCCTCAAATTTTTTTTGCATCGGCTTATTAATATCACCTAAATTATCAACTACTGCTTTACTCCAATAAAAGTAGTGAACTTTTCTTTCGTTTGACCAGCCTTCAGGTGGGTTGTCTAAAATTTCCCGAACATTGCAAATCTTATCCGCCAATTTAACTAATTTAGCCTCAAAACTCATAGAATTTGCGTGGGTTATTTGTAATTCTTTTCTCTTAGCTTGAGGTAGTTTTTTATCATCTGTGACTTCACTCACATAATGAGCTACTTTAGCACCAAAAATGCTTTCTATTTCTTCAAAAGTGGTATCTGTGTCTTCAACCGTATCATGTAAAAGTGCGGTTACAATCACATCTGATTCGGTTATGCCGCCGGTATTAATCAATATATCCGTAACTTCAATCAAATGGTTAATATATGGAACTTTGTCAGCTCCCTTTCTTTTTTGATGTTTGTGCTTAATTGAGGCGAAATGAGCAGCTTTAGAATATGAAGAAATTATATTTCCGTGTTCTATGGAATTCATATTAGTATATTTGCGTTATATTTTTTTTTAATTAGTATATCATTTTAAGAAAAAGAAATTAAATATTAAGGTTTTATGGAAAATAATTTGTTAATTTATTCAGACGAAAATCTTTTAAAGCAATTAGAATCTGCTGAATACAACAACGGATACTTCAAACTTAAGTTTTATACGAAAGACGGATTATTATCACCGGAAGAATCATCCGAAATAAGTGATTTTTTCTACTATCCGAGTGGCGGCACTCTTCGCGATAAAAGTTTGAACATAGTTTTTTACTCGTCAAAGTTTGACACATACAAGGGGTTTGACCCTTTTTCAATCTCTAAGAAAAATTAAATGCCGGGTAAGCTTTTTTTTGTTGCTACTCCAATAGGTAATTATGATGATATTACTTTAAGAGCAATCAAAGTGCTAAAAGAATGCGATATTTTGGTTTGCGAGGAGTTCAAGCCAGGATTGAGGCTACTCAGACATATCGGAATTGACAAAAAACCTGTTTCATTAAACGAACACAATGAGAAGGAGAGTACAGAAGATTTACTTCAGGAACTTTATTCCGGAAAAAATATTGCTCTCTTTTCTGACGCAGGTACACCTCTTTTTGCTGATCCGGGTCATTATCTCTTTGAAATGGCGATAGGTTCGGGTATAGAAGTTGTTATAATACCCGGAGTTTCTTCTATTATTCCGGCAATTACCGGCTCCGGATTAAAGGTTGAATCTTTTTTCTACAGAGGGTGGCTTTCACCCAAAACAGAAATCAGGAAAAATCAACTCAAAGATTTAAAAAGAATTAAAGAGGTGATAGTTCTTCTTGAAACACCTTATAGACTTCTAAAACTTACAGAAGAGTTGATCTCGGAATTTGGTGACGCAAAAAAAATTGTTTTAGCATATAAATTAACTACTCCCGAGGAGAAGTTTTTGAGAGGTAGTTTGGTTTTTGTACGAAATCAGATTAAAAAACTTGGATTAAAAGGAGAATTTGTTTTTATTTTGGATAACAGGTACTAAAATTTTGTTGGTTGTGATGAAATCAAAAATAATGTTTTTATTGATAGTTTTATTTTTTGAGGTAAACGCTCAAATTCTCCCGGATTTCCTTTTAATGTATAAAAATTTACCTTCCGCAGTTGCTATTAGAAACGAACTTAGCATTTCTTCCGAAAAAATTGTTGAGTATAATTCAGATGATCAATTAAATAAACTTTCCGAAGGTTTTGTTTTAGAAGAGAATGCTTTTAATGATTTGGGATTATTAATTTCCCACATTCAATACGACAGGGTTACGGGTGATACACTCAGATATCTAAACGCTGAATACGACCCGGAAGGGAAAATAATTACTCTAAGAGATGAGATCAATCGAAATATATTTCTTTACACTTATACTTATTCAGGTAGCATTCTTAAAGAAATTGAAAATCTTAAAATTTCGTTGAACGGTGAATTTATTTTACCCCCTTCACAAGTTATCTATGATTCTGACGGAAATTTACAGAGAATAGAATACTCGGGAGAAGTAATAGGAGAGAACAAAACTCTTGTTTTTTACGAAAATAACCGGCCTGTAAAAGTTCATTTTTGGTATGGTGATATTGTAGAAGTATTTTACACAGAAACCGGTCAATTAAGTGAAATAAATTATATTTATGACCGTGAAGTTGAAGCAATTGAAGTTTTTGATTATTCTGACGGCAGGGTTGTTAAGAGTGATTACATTTCAAAAGAAATTGAACTTGAAATTTTTTATTTTTATGATGTAACCGGTTTAGTTACTCGAAAACTAAAAACTTCTACGGTTTATGACACTTATATGCCCGGTCCGCTCTTAATTGAGCACTACTATGACACCAATTAAGATTAAAATAGAAATTTAAGCCGGTGAGTATTCACATTTTCACCGGTGTTTTCTTGGTCGCTTAAGAGAATATACTCTTTGAGAGGGCTTAATACCATAATACGCTTAAATATTAAGTTATCTCCTGCATTCAGCAGTTGACCCTCAAATTGAGTATAATTAACTCCCTGTGGTTTTGCGAAACTTGAAAAGAAATGTAAATTCTTGAAATCTGGCGCCGTTTTTAACTTTGAGTATAGACCTGCCGCACCACTATTTGACTTAACCGCTATATTATCGTGCGAAAACTTCATTCTGGTGTTTACTGCTGCTTTGTTAAGTGTTTCCAAACTTGAAAAATTCTCTACAGAATATACATCAAAATAGACGGGGTAATCTTCAAAAACCTCTTTCAAATCTTCAATTCTAAAACAAAAAGAATCAATAAAGCCTTCCGGTTTTTCATTTTTTAACTCGGTGTGAAAAATTTTATGAGATTCAAGATATTCATCTTCCGAATACTTGTTGAGTTTGGTATGCCAAAACAGGTAACAGATCATTTTTTACTTAAATTGATTTAGAATAAATTTGTTAATTGTTGAAATAAATTTAATAATTCAATAGTATTTTAAAAAGTAATTTCGTTTACTGAAACTTATGTTATCAAACAAAATGAGAATTTTAGTAATATCCTTGAGTTTGATTTTTACTATAAAATTAAACTCGCAACCAATTTTAACTGATTCGCTAAAAGAAGTAGATTATCTAAAAATTGGAATTATATCAGGAGTAACGGCAGGAGCATTCGTTTACGGACATGCAATTCAAAATGATATGTGGTGGAAAGGGGAGAAGAGTGATTTTAAATTTAATTGGAGAGAAGATTGGGAATACGCTTTGGGTTCAGATAAATTGGGGCACTTTTTCTTTCCTTATATGGCTTCCAAAATTTATACCGGTTTATTTATTGATGCCGGATTAAAAAAAAGAGAGTCGCAATATATCTCGGCGTCTTTACTTTTTCTCTATCAAACTTATGTTGAGATTAGAGACGGATTTTCAAAAGAGTGGGGCTTTAGTTGGGGAGATTTCACAGCAAACCTTGCAGGTTCTATTTATCCAATTTTGAAGGAGGAAATTGACCCCGAAAGTACATTTCTGTTAAAAGTTAGCTATTATCCTTCCGAAAGGTTTAAGAATAATTCAAACCGTTACATAATTGACGATTATGAAAGTACATATTATTGGCTTACCATTAACATAGATAATTTTTTAAAGGAGCAGAGTAAAGGATTTTGGACTAAGTTTATTAACTTATCAATAGGTTATAGTGTGAAAAATTTAGACTTCGCCGATAAATACCCTGAATTTTACTTATCAATAGATTTTAATTTGAAGGCAATTGAGTGGGATTTCCCTCTTTGGCAGATTATTCAAGAAATATTCACCTATTACAAATTACCTGCACCTGCAATTAGAATTTCTCCTGGATTCACCGGGTTTATGTTAAAATTCTAATTGAATAATTTTTAAAATTCTGAATTGTAGTCAAACTTAAACAGTATTTTTGAAAATCTTTCTTAACAAAAATAATTTTATCCCGGTGAAAATTTCTTCTGTAGGATACACTCAAGTTGTCAACGCCTTCTTCAGATTCTTCTTCTTTTTGCTCTTCAATGATTTTATTCTCTTCAAGTTCTCTCATTTTCTCAATTTCTTCTCTTGAAGGCACATATTCTTGAATTAAAACAGAGTCTGATTTTACAGAATCTACCATAACTGAGTCAAGAATAATTTGTTCTGCATTTCTGATTGAATCTTGCACGGCAATAATAGAATCCTGAACTGCTTTAATAGAATCTTGTTTAGCTTGTTCTTTTGCCCTCAGTTCAGCCTTGTAAAACTGTACTTTAGAATTAATTTTAGCGCTATGTCTATTTTGTGGGAACTTAGTTAGTAATGTATCATAAACAACAAACGCCGAATCATTCAAAACTAATTCATTTTCTAATATATAACCTGCGGCTAATAAAGCTTTTGGAGCTAAATCAGATTCGGGATGAGATTCAAAAACAGAATAATACTCTCCAACGGCGGTAAGAAACTGTTTCTCAAAATATGATTGCTCTGCTTGCATGAAGAGGATTTTTGCCGGATTTAATTCAAGCTCGCGGGTGGGTTTGTCAATTTTTTGTGCCGAATAATTTGCAACAACTTCGTTTGGAAATCTTTCATAAATCTCATTAAATAAGCTATCGGCAATTACACGGTTTCCGGTTAATTCATAATAGCTAGCAAACGCAAAGAGTACTCTTGGTGTTAGAGCCGTTTCTTGCATATTGGTAAGAATAGTATCATAATAAAAATAAGCCGAATCTAAAATTTTAAAATCATTTAGATGTATATTACCGAGTGCATAATAGGTTGAATAAGTTAGGGTGAGAAGAGAGTCTAACGAATATAGAGGTCTAACAGGTGGTTTTCTCTCTTCAACAGGATTAAGTGTTGAGTTAGGATCTTCTAATTTACTTTCTTCATCAATTTTGGTTAATTGTGACTCATCTTCAAAAATCTGTTCTTCAGGATTAATATATTTTTCGGGATTCATAAGTGAATCGGGAACAGGTAAGCCTGCCGAAATTAAACTATCAATCATTTGAATGCGGCGAACATCTTCATCAATAGAAGCAGTATCTAATTCAAAAAAAGGATCTGAAAGTTTATTGATATATACAACATAATCTAAAGAATCGGCAACATATTGATCCGGGTTTTCAGCGTAATACATCTGCTGTCTGTAATTAAATTTGTCATCAATTAATTTTTCATACCTTTTGAATAACTGTCCTCTATCTCTAATTTTTTGAACATATTCTGCAGGGGAGGCACTATTTTCAGCCTTTTTGTAATAAACTGCTGCAGAATCAAAGATTTTGTAATCTTTTTCAAACATTTCACCCATCTCATACCTTGCGGCACCGGTTGAAACAGAGTTAGTGTAAGAGGTATCTAATGTGTAGAAAGTTTTATATGCGTCGTCAAATAAACCTAACGACCTCTGAGTTATACCGCGCTCTAAGCCTACACGGTCTAATCTGTCACTAAATTTGTTCTGATTATACATATTATTGAAAAGAGCCATTGCTTCTTCCAAATTACCTTGAATTCTGAGTACTTTACCAAGATTAATCATGGCGTTATACTCAATTTCAAATTCGGGGGAGAAGTCTAAGGTTCTTCTGTATGATTCTTCTGCTAATTGCAGATTATTTAATAATAAGTATGTTTCACCTAATTCAAAATAAGTTCTGGCAGCTATATTATTATCATTGGTTAGCTCTGCAACTTCTTTTAATTTAGTTACTACCTCTTGAAACTTCTCTTGTGATTTTAAATAGCGAACTTGTTCTATGGCAATTAATGTTAAAATTTCTTTATTATTTTGTTCGGTCGCTATTTTTTTTGTTTCGTCAAAAGCTAATAAACCTTCATTATATCTTCTTAAAGCCATCAAAGTTTTAGCAAGCCAAAAACTTCCTTCGGTATATCTTTTACTTTCAGAATCTTTTGCCAAAAGTTCTTGAAATTTTCTTAATGCTTTTTGGTAGCTGCGTTGGTAGTAAAAAGATTTACCGGTAAAAAGCAATGCGTTATCTACATAGGAACTGGTATTGTGGAATTGTAGTAGTCTTGAAAACTTTTCAACCACTTTATTAAGCATTGTGATTGATTGTGTGGGTGCATTGGGTTCTGTAATTGCATAAATATCTTTTCTTTCAGTAATAATTAAAAGTTCTGCTTCATCATACAGTTCTTTAGCATTAAAATAGAGGTTGAAATATGTAGTTACATCGGTCCAAACACCGCAACCTTGTGCAAGGAAAAGAGCTAAGAAAGGGATTATTAAGAGTTTTTTCTTCAATTTTTCAAGGATTTAAATAATTATACAAGAAACATACTTAGAAAATTAATAACTAAACAAGGGTAAAAATTAACCAACTAAAGTGCGTCGGGACCAGATTCGCCGGTTCTGATTCTAATAACATCGGCAATATCGTAAATAAAAATTTTGCCGTCACCAACTTGACCAGATTTAGCCGTTCTCATGATGGCATCAATTGCAATTTCAACCCTGTCATCTTCAACAACCAATTCAATTTTAATTTTAGGTACAAATTCAATTCTGTATTCACTGCCACGGTAAACTTCTTTATGCCCTTTTTGCCTTCCGAAACCGCGAACTTCGGTTATTGTTAAGCCTTTGAAGCCCTCCTCTAAGAGAGCTTCTTTGACTTCATCCAATTTAAAGGGTCTAATTATTGCTTCAATTTTTTTCATGCGCCTGCCTGAATATTTTTACCATGGCATTGTTTGTATTTTTTACCGCTACCGCAAGGGCAGGGGTCATTTCTTCCTATCTTTTCTTCAACTCTAACGGGTTGCGGTTTTCCGGCAACTTGTTCATTTGAAGGAGCTTGTGAACCACCGCGCATTGAAATATTCTCAGTAGATTGTTTTGATTCAACCATTCTTGAGGGGCGTCTTTTCACTTGAACTTGAGCCGGTTCTTGAGGGAAGAATTTTAGCGTAAAAGAAACAGTATCATTTCTAATTTGGCTGAGTAATTCAACAAACATAATATATGCTTCTTTTTTATACTCAACTAACGGATCTTTTTGTCCAAATGCTCTTAAATGGATACCTTCTTTAAGGTCGTCCATATCTCTAAGGTGTTCTTTCCATTTGTGGTCAATCACGCTCAAGAAAGCATATCTTTCAATTCTAGCCATAAGGTCACTGCCTAAAATTTCTTCCTTACGGGCATAAAATTCTTTTGCAGCTTCCATAGTTTTTTCAATTACACCGTTTTCACCCAAGAGAGTGAATTTTTCTGGCTCAAAATCGAGATTTATAAGCATTTTTTCTCTAAGCTCTTTTTTTAAGCCTTCTATATCAGTGTCTTTGAAGTAAATTTCAACAATTTCTGCAACCCATTCTTCCAACATTTCAAGAACTTCATTTTTAAGTCTTTCACCCTGAAGGGCTCTATTTCTTTTTGAATAAATGATAGTTCTCTGTTGATTCATTACATCATCATATTCAAGAAGCCTTTTACGGATTGCGAAGTTATTCTCTTCTACCCGTTTTTGAGCTCTTTCAACTGATTTAGTAATAATTGGGTTTTTAATTACTACTCCTTCTTCAAAATTGAAGCGAGTCATTATAGCTGCTGCTTTATCAGAACCGAACAGACGCATTAAATCATCCTCTAAAGACAGCATAAAAAGTGACATACCGGGGTCACCCTGTCTTCCTGCCCTACCTCTTAACTGACGGTCAATTCTTCTTGATTCATGTCTTTCTGTACCTAAAATAAACAAACCGCCTTTTTCTTTTACGCCGGGTCCTAATTTAATATCGGTACCTCTACCTGCCATGTTTGTGGCAATAGTTATTGCGCCCTGAAGACCCGCATTAGCAACAATTTCGGCTTCATTTTTGTGATTCTTGGCATTTAATACATTGTGAGCAATACCTTTTCTCTTTAAGATTTTACTCAGGGTTTCAGAAACCTCAACCGAAGTTGTACCAACAAGAACCGGTCTGCCTGCATTTTTTAATTCTTCAATTTTAGCTGCAACGGCGTTATATTTTTCACGCTTTGTTTTATAGATTTCATCATCAACATCTTCACGGGCAATTGGTCTATTTGTAGGTATTACAACAACTTCAAGCTTATAAATACCAAAAAATTCAGATTCTTCGGTTTCAGCAGTACCGGTCATACCTGCTAATTTTTTATACATTCTAAAATAATTCTGAAGTGTAATAGTTGCTAAAGTTTGCGAATCCCGTTCAACTTTTACATTTTCTTTAGCTTCAATAGCTTGGTGTAAGCCGTCTGAATATCTTCTACCGGGCAAAATACGACCGGTAAACTCATCTACAATTGCAACTTTACCATCTTCGGTTATAACATACTCGTCATCTTTTTCGTAGAGTGAATATGCTCTTAACAATTGATTGATAGTGTGCAAACGATCAGATTTTTCAGAATACTCTCTATTTAACTCGTCTTCGGCAATCTTTTTCTCTTCTTCAGTGAGTGCAGAATCATTTTTAATTTTACTTACTTCAAGCCCTAAATCAGGTAAAACAAAGTACTGGGTGTCTTCTTTTGAACCTTTTGCGAGTTCCTCTCTACCTATTTCTGTCAATTCAATAGAATGGTTTTTCTCATCTATAACAAAATATAACTCTTCATCAATGATATGCATATTTTTACCCTTCTCACGAAGGTATTCAAGTTCTGTATCTTGCATCAATTTTTTATATTCAGGCTCTTGTAGAACTTTCATTAACTTTTTGTGCTTAGGAAGCCCGCGATACGACCTAAAAAGTAGTACACCGCCTTGAACTCTATCTTCTTTATCTGCGGTATGCAAAAGCTTTTCGGCTTCGGTAACCAAGGAGAACACCAATTGATGTTGCAATTTGACTAACTTTTCAACCTTAGGCTTCATTTCGTCAAATTTTTGATTATCTACATCAACAGGACCGGAAATAATAAGTGGTGTTCTTGCCTCATCAATCAAAACAGAGTCAACTTCATCAACAATTGCGTAAATATGACCTCTTTGAACTTGGTACTCAGGGGCAATAGCCATGTTATCTCTTAAATAATCGAAGCCAAATTCATTGTTAGTACCGTAAATGATATCGCAAGCGTACATTTCCTTTCTTTTATCGGGAGGCATAGTATTTAAGATAACGCCAACTTTAAGATTGTGGAATTTAAATATTTCACCCATCCACTCGGAGTCACGCTGGGCTAAATAATCGTTAACTGTTACAAGATGACAGCCTCTGCCGGTTAAAGCATTTAAGAATAGTGGGAGAGTAGCAACAAGGGTTTTACCTTCACCGGTTGCCATTTCCGCAATTTTACCATGGTGAAGAACAACACCGCCAATAAGTTGAACATCATAAGGAACCATATCCCATGTTACTTGTCTGTTCATAACTGTATATGATTTACCTTTTAATCTGCGGCAAGTATCTTTAACAATTGCGAAAGCTTCCGGTAATATTTTATCTAACAACTCTTCATATTTCTCATCAAGTTCATCATTTAGTGCTTCAATTTTTTCGTGAATTTCTGCGCTAAGTGCTTCGGCATCATCTGTTAATTGCCCGCGCAATTCTTCTATATTTTGCCTAAGTTCTTTTGTCTCTTCTTGAATCATTTCACGAAGAGAATTAGCTTTCTCTTTTAATTCATCATCAGTAAGACCGGATAATTTTTCATATTCTTCATTAATTTCTTCAATTATTGGTTGAATCTCTTTTACAGCTTTTGTGTTTTTATCGCCAAAAACTGACTTCAAAAGATTTTTTAACATTATTTACTCCGAGGATTTTAAATTAACCTGCAAATTACGGCATTTGACAGATAAAAAACAATTGATAAATATTCCCAACAGGTTTTAGGCAAGCTTCTGCCAAGGAAGCCAGATTATAGTAGTTTGGATTGTTATCGGCTAAGTAAATTGCTTTGTTGGGGTCAAGCTGTATAACAATAGGTTCCAGGTCCTCGCCCGGTTCGATTCTGATCAGCGTCACATCTTGCCTTAAACCTTCGATAACCTGCACAAAACGTAATGGCTCAAAAGGCGTATGATCAGCAATGATGCTGCTGTCGGGTATGGTTATATCCAGGGCTTCTTTGGCAAAAGAGTCTGCACCGTAATCACCATTGCTGGCTGGCCACAAAAAAAATTGATTAGGTTCTCTTCCTGGTAAAGTCCGAACGTTTAAAGGATTCATGTGGGCGGCCGTGAGCAGGCGGGGTACAGCGTAGTAGACAGTGATGGGTATGATAAAAGCTAAAAGGAATGCGCTGAGGGTGACAAGCCGCATGTTGGGCCAGGCCAGCCCTTCTATTTTCTGCCAACCGATGGCAATGAAAAATGAAAAAGCGAGATAGCTGGGCAGATAAAAAACGAATTGATCATTGACACGATAGCTAAAGGCAAAAAAGACGCTCGTCATATAAAAAAACAGTAAAGTTAACGGCGCAGTTTGCTTCAAACTGGTTTTTTGTAAGCCATAAATACCCAGCAAGCCGCTGACCCCTACAAATTGTAATCCCAATAATCCCAGCCATGTCGCCAGGTCAAGCGGAAGCTGCGTTAGCGAGAAGTCGAACATGGCCGGTGCAAAATCAACATCGACGTGTGTGAAATAAAGCCGTAAGCTATGGATAAGATTTGCCCCTTCGATTTGCTGGGAAATGACGGCAAAAAAAGGGAGAAAACCCAGTAGAGATACGCCAAGAAAGGTAACCCAATCTCCCCGGCTGAACCAATGACGCTGGCGCCACAGTAAAAACAGGGCAGCCGGTAAAAACAAAATTGCCATTTGGTGCGCCAGAAGCGTGGTGCCAAAAAGGGCTCCAGCTAAATGGAGAGTCCAGAATCTGCCCGGACGCCAACTTAGCCATAGCCAAAGTTGCAGCGCAATTGCAGCCGTAAATACGGTGTATACCTCTGCGCGCACCGCATGCATCCAAAAAGTATGAGACACGGCGAGGCTTAAACAGGCCATGGTGATGCTGGTCCACCCTAGCTTAAAGGTTCGCATGGCCCCGGACAAAAAAATGAGCGTAATGATGGCGGCTACAGCGGAAAGCAGATTGGTGCGATAGGCGGCCGAAGCCGCATTGGATCCCACAAGAAGCTGAGCCAGCTGCAGCCACAGCCAATGTCCACCCCCATCTTGCTTGAGAACGCCGGTGAAGGCGGCGCGTTGGAAATAAGCATTGTCACCCCAGAGGACGGAGGGGGCCAGTGTGAGCCAATAAAACAAAAAAATACTGCCCCAAAACAGTAGTAACAAGTAAATGACTGCGGGCTTAACTCTGGCAGTATTCATTATGCTGGCCGCTAGAAAGGGTTGGCTGAAGGTTAAAAATCGACAGAACGGCCGTCGAAGGCATATTGAAACAGCTTTTCTACTTCATCCAGCTCGGGAATGCGGCGAGACATGAGCGTGTTGGTGTCGATAAGGACATGCTCGCACAAAGTTTCCAGCTGGGCTTCCAACTCACTGGGGGTGATGCCTGCTTCTTGCAGCGAGGTGGGCAGGTTGAGCTGCCGCATCAGGCTGCGGGTGGCGTTGGCCAGCTTTTGCGCCGCGTCGGCTTCATCGCTGACGGCCAGGCCCACCATGGCCGCCAGGTCGGCATAGCGGCCCACGCCCCCATTTGCCACAAACTCGATGGTATAGGGCAGGAAGATGGCGGTGATACGGCCGTGCGGAATCTTCTTGAACAAAGCACCGGCGCTGTGCCCGAGGGCGTGCGCCAGGGCCACCTGGCTGTTGCCCAGGGTAATCCCGGCAATCGAGGCGGCGTTGGCCATCTTTTCGCGGGCTTCATCGTCGTTGGGGCCATCGGCCACAGCGCGGGGCAGGTAGGTAAACACCATGCGGGCCGCTTGCAGGCAGAGGCCATCGGTAAAGTCGTTGGCCCAACCGCAGCTGTACGCCTCGATGGCGTGGCTCAGCACGTCGATGCCCGTGTCGGCGGTGATAAAGGCGGGCAGATTTTTGGTGAACAGCGGGTCCACGATGGCGATGTCCGGCGTGGCTTCACGGGAGCCGAGGGTGAGTTTACGCTTTTCGGCCGTGTCGGTGAGCACGATGCCGTAGTTGGACTCCGACCCGGTGCCTGCGGTAGTGGGGATGCAGATGAGCCGGGCTTTGGCGCGCAGCCCCAAATCTTCCATCGGGCTGATGGATTCTGGCTCGATGCCCGGCCGTTCATACAAAATCCACATCGCCTTGGCCGCGTCCATGCTGGAGCCGCCGCCCAGCCCGATAATCCAGTCTGGTTCATAGGCCAGCATGGCCTGCGCGCCGCGCTGCACCGTTTGTAGGGAGGGGTCTGGTTCTACTTCGGCAAAGACCTGGCTGTCGATGTTGGCATTGGCCAGGGTCTTTTGCACCAGGTCGGGAAAGCCCAATTTAGCAATGTTGGCATCGGTGACGATAAAGGCCCGCTGGCCGTGGAGCATTTCCAGCTGGCTGAGGGCGTCTTCGCCAAAGAAAAATTCAGGACATTTGAAGAACCACATGGTTTACGGCCGTATCCTTTTACGCTGATTAAGTAAACCGCACAAAGTTTTTGAATGAAAAAAGCGCAATTTTTTTGCGGTTTACTCAAGTAATTGGCAGATTTCACGCTAATTTATTTTGTAGAACTTTCTGCCAATTACATAG
>JACSRR010000310.1 GCA_014879635.1 Ignavibacteriaceae bacterium
AGATGTGTATAAGAGACAGCTATTGATTCGATCATACAATCTGCCGGTAGGGCAAATAGATACTCTGAATATAACGATATGTCAGAAGTTTCAGTTTTTACTTTGTCTAAAATATTGGATAGGAGTACTTTCATATATGGTCCTGTTCTGATGAATATTTCCAAAACATTAATTTCGAAATTTATTGGTGATGAAAAACTTGAAGAGAAAAATTATTTAAGTTTGATTGAAAACTATTTTATTGAGTTACAGAAAGTTGGAGCAAATCTTAAATCAGAGTTTCTCGAATTTATTTTAAATCTTGAATTTGAAAATGTTGGAAAGTTTTCACTTATTGAAGAAAAAGGGAGTGATAAGCAAATATTCTTGCTATTGAACCATGAAGCAAGAATTTTATGGAATAATTACAAAGAAATTATAGAGTCTGATTTGCCCAGTTACACTAAAAAACTTAACCTAAAAGTGAATAAAGCTAAATTTTATGATTATGTAATTTCTGTAAGATTAAATGAAGATGCAGCCCAAAATATTTTCCAAAAAGAAGCAGAGTATGGGTTCTATGTTTGGGATAGGGAAAACGATGACACCTTTTATATTTACGATTCATCTAATTTAAATTTAAGTACCGGTTTTAACCGCAATTTCTCATCGTTATGAATACAAAAGTTACATACACGATAATAAGATTTCCCGGATTAAATTTTAAAGTTAGAGATTCAGTAAAAATGCGAGGTTACTTTGGAAATCTGTTTCGAGATCATTCTGAATTACTCCACAACCATTTTCAAGATGGTAACCTTAGATATAAATATCCTTTGGTTCAGTATAAAGTGATTGATAATATGCCTCACCTTGTTTCATTGAACGAAGGTGCGTCAATTTTAAGAGATCTATTTTTAAGAATTAAGAAAATACAAATTGATTCAAATATATATGAAATTGAATCAAAAAATCTACGCACAAACTATATAAATATTGGTGCAACAGATGATTTATTTACTTACAAATTTGTAACAAACTGGATGGCATTAAATACGGCTAATTTTGAAAAATACAAACTTTTAGAGCATCACACTCTCAGAATGGAATTCATGAAAAGTATTTTGACGGGTAATATTTTATCGCTTTTCAAATTCTTAGATCATTTTGAAAATGAAAAAGTGTTAGTAAAACCAATGGTCAGAGCAACTCATGCAAACTTTAAAGATCAAAAAATGATTGTATTTTCAGGTCAGTTTACAACAAATGTAATTTTACCTCCACTGGTAGGTTTAGGTAAAGCAGTTTCAAGGGGTTTTGGTACAATTATATCTACGGCAGGTAGTGATGTATTTGATAATTAATACCCCGGGAGCATATTTGCATGTAAAAAATGGTCTAATTGAGGTCATTCTCCGTAATGAAACAAAAGAAGTAAAAAAGAATTTTGCGGCAAAGAACATTTCAAGTATTGTTTTAAATAAACAATCAACTTTGACTGCCTCAGTTGTTGAATTAGCTCTTATCCACAAAATAGATATTATTTTTTGCGATGATTATGGTGATCCTTTTGCTAGAATTTGGTATCCAGGATTAGGGTCAACTACCAAAATCAGAAAAGCCCAACTCATTGCTTCCCTAACTGACACTGGTGTCGAGTTTTCAAAATATTGGATTAATGGTAAGATCAGCAAGAGAATTGAGCTCCTTAAAAAGCTAAAAAAACATCGTGAAGGTAAAGACGCCTTAATTACTTCCGGAATTAGAGATCTCGAAAATTCTTTATCAAAAATCTCTTTGATAAAAGCAAAAAATATCAAAGAAATAGATGAAAACATAAGAGGTATAGAAGGAAGTTCAGGTAAAAGATATTTTGAAATTCTGGCTGAATTGATACCTTATGATTATAAATTCCAAGGGCGTAGTTTCAGACCGGCAAAAGATCCTTTTAACGCTGCCTTAAACTATTCATACGGTATCTTATATTCAAAAATTGAAAAAGCCCTGATTATAGCCGGTATTGATCCTTACTTGGGCTTTTTACACCGGGATGAATATAATATGTTGAGTATGGTTTATGATTTTGTAGAACCTTTTAGACCTGTGTGTGAAGAAATTGTTTTTAAGTTATTTTCTCAAAAATTGATTGCTAAAAAAAATTTTGAGACGATAATCAATGGTGTACAATTAAATAAAGAGGGCAAAGCTATTATTTCTGAAAGTTTGAATAAAAATTTTGCTGAGGCAAAGTCTTTATATAGAGGTAAAAAACAAAATACTGAGAATGTAATTAGATTAGAAGCACATTATTTAGCTTCAACTTTATTAAAGAGAAAATTTGATTTGGGCGAATTTGGGACAATGTTTTCAAACAATATTTTGGATGAGTTATGATTTGTTGGGTTTTATATGATATATCAAATGATAAAAGCAGAAATAAAGCCTCAAAAATTTGTCAACAACAAGGTTTGATAAGGGTACAGTTATCTTGTTTTGTCGGCGAAATAACAAAAAGCGAAATTGATGCTATTGAAGTACAAATGGAAGAATTAATAGATAAAAAAAATGATAAAGTATATATTTTTACTATGTCAAAAACAGATTTTAACAATACTGTGCTTTTAGGTCAAGCATACGATAAAAAATTTGTATCAGGTGATTTAAAGAGCATGTTTATTTGATATGTTAAGTATAACTCCATCAACTATTATTGAGTATTTATATTGTGAAAGGTATATTTATTTTGAATACGTATTAAAAATACCCCAGGATGAAGAAAAATTTTCTAAAGTCTTAATTGGTAGGAATATACATGATAAGAAACTAAAGATAAATAAAGAATACTTGCGGAAAAAGGTTGGTGCTGTTAGTAAATATATAAATGTTTATTTAACTGATGATATGTTGAGAGGTATTGTTGATGAAATTTTAATTTTCAATAATAATTTATCCGAA
>JACSRR010000464.1 GCA_014879635.1 Ignavibacteriaceae bacterium
ATCATTCTGATTATTGTTTTACTTTTCAGAGGTTATTCTCAAGAGTTAGATGCTACCGTTATTGTTAATTATGAGAAACTCCCTATTAATAATAAAGAGAATTTGTCACAGTTTCAAGCAACTATTGAAGACTATCTGAATAAAACCAAGTTTACGAATCAACCCGGTGACTATCCGAAAATAAAATGTACATTCAATATTTTCTTTAATTCTGCTTCAGATGAAGTAACTTATTCTGTTCAGGTGGTAGTTAATAGTTTAAGAGAAATTTACGGTGTTAAATCATATTCTCCAATGCTTTTGGTGAATGATGCTAATTGGAATTTTTCTTATGAGCGGAACCAACCACTCTATCCTGACCCTAATATATTTCATCCAATTGCCTCTTTCTTAGATTTTTATGCATTATTAATTATTGGTTTAGAGTATGACTCTTGGGAAAAGATGAGTGGCACTCCATTTTTTCAGAGCGCCTTTGAAATAGCTAAAATAGCTCAGGTTAGCAGATTTAAAAAGGGCTGGGAGTCTGGATCATCATCTTATAACAGAATTGATCTGGTTCAAGATATTTTAAGTGAAAAATATAGAAGTTTGAGAGAGAGTGCTTACGAATATCAGTACGGGATTGATCTTTATCAAAAAAAACCGAAAGAAGGACAAGCAAAAATTGCCGAGTTTGTTCGCTCGCTTGAAACCATGAAATCGAAAATTGACATTAGAAGTGTTTATGTAAGAATGTTCTTTGAATCAAAAAGTGGTGAAATTATTGATTATGTGAAGAATATACCGGAAAAAAGTGAACTGTTCAAAGTTCTTAAATCTGTTGACCCTGCAAGAATTTCAAAGTATGATGAAGCGCTGAAATAAAAATTATATTTCCGGCAGGGAGAATAAATCTCCCTGTCTGAAATAATCTACATTTTTATTTTTTTAATTTCGAATTATTCCTTTTCAAGATAATTTTTTAAAGCTAACAAAGTAGTTTCTGCACCGTGTTTCCACCCTTTTGAATTTTCATAATCTCTACAAGTTTGTATTAATGAAATATTGGTTTTTGAATCTCCGAGCGGAAACAAAAAAAATGATTCTCTTATTAAATCAGTACTTTCATTATCATAATAATTGGTGAATTCATTGGTTGGCTCAAATTTTTCAATTACGCCATTCCACTTAATTTCTTTTCCGTCAACTATCATAATTGAACCGTCAGGGTTAACTGCCTGAACCTCAATAGCAGAACCATTCTCAAATTTTGATATTAGTTTGACTTGCGGTAGCCATTTTGAAAATTCTTCACTGTCTGTAATTGAAAACCACACTTTTTCAATAGAAGTATTTATTTCAATGCTCGTTTTCATAACGAAAGGAGCAACGCATATTTGTTCCAATCTTTTAATTGCAGAACCCCACATTTGCGACATAAATTCATAATGTTCCTCCGGAGCAAGGCATTCAATTTCAACTACGGTTACTCCATTTTCTTCCGAAAATTTGTAATTTTCATAAGATTCAGTCCAATTCGAATTTTCCGGGAAACCTAATATCTCTTTACCATTTACAATTTCACCCTTAAATCTAAACGAAATAAATCGTTCATACTCGAATTTATCGATATAACCAAGTAAACCGGCACCGTTGTGAGCAAGAAACTTAATCTCGCTGCCTTGAGATAGTTCTCCTTCGTATCTTGAGCCCGGGTCAAAATCAAAAGTCCAGATTGAATAAGGCTCCTTTTCAAGCATCATTTGCCAAACTTTTGATTTGGGAGCGTTGATTTTATGGGAGATCTGAATTTTTTTCATTGAGTATTTCCTTTTAATTAATTGGTAATTTTTTAAGAACAACCATTGTTAAGTCATCAGCCAAAGTTGCATTTTTACTCCATTCATTTGCAACATTTTTGAATGCTTCTATGATTTGATCGGCGCTCAAATTAGCAGATTCCATTAAAAGTTTCTTAACTCTTGATTCACCAAATAACTCCTTATTTTCATTAAATAATTCTGTTAATCCATCACTAACTAAAAGTACAACATCGTTGCTGTTAAGAATCAAAGTATGATTTTCATATTTAAGGTTATTGAATGCTCCTAAAGGCATTGATTTTGTAATAACCGGTTCCACTTCACCTGTTGAACTGTTAAAATAAAAAAGCGGTGGCATACCTGCAGAACTGAAATTAAATCCCTTATCATTAAATTTTAGAATTGAAAGCCCCATGAATAGATTACCGAGTTTCATTGATTTGATAACTGAAGTGGATTCGTTAAAAAATGTATTAATATCGTCATCCAAGTGGAGAGAAGTGAAAGCCCATTTTATTAAGGAAACCATAATACCGGCTTTTAGTCCGTGCCCTGTGGCATCACCAATTGCAATGAGGAATTTATTCTCCTCAAAAATTTTAAAGTCATAATAATCACCACCAACTTCGGTAGCAGTTTTCATATAAACTGCTATATCATAACCTCTCAGTTCAGGAAGTGCAGAGGGTAGCATAGAGAGTTGGAGTTTTCTCGCTTCCTCAAGTTCTTGAGTTTTTCTTAAGTTCTCCTCTTGAATAGCTCTTGCTTGAGCCTCTGCTGCCAGTACCCGCAGTTCACTCTCTTTAATAAAAGCTTTTTCACGCTCTTTTTTCAAAAGGTTTCTACTTTGAAATCTAAAACCGGAGTAAAGTAAAACAACCAATAAAATTGAAAATGCCGTATAAGCTAGTGCTGTTCTGTACCAAGGCGGGTTGATAATTATTTTAATGGATAGTCCGTCATAATTCCAAATCCCGTTATTGTTTGAACCTGCAATTTTTAGTATATATTCACCGGGCGGTAAATTGGTAAATGAGGCACTTCTATTTGAACCGATATAGATCCAATCATCATCAAATCCGGAAAGTAAATAGGCGTAATTATTTGCTTCGGAATTAATAAAATTTAATGCTGAAAAATTTACAGTAAAAGAATT
>JACSRR010000325.1 GCA_014879635.1 Ignavibacteriaceae bacterium
CATAAAATCAACATCAGCACTTAAAATTTGTGAATACTCGAATGTACCGTCAAAATCAATTTGTTTTAAACCCTAACTCCGAAGAACTTAGGTAATATTTATATTGAGGCTACTCAACATTTTCTCTGTAACACGAATAACTGGTTCAATTGTCCACTCTCCATTTATTTTTACTTTCTTTATTTCATTTAAGTGTGTTATGAAATTTCTGATTGAATATTGTTTTATTTTACCTGACTTTTTTAGTAAAGTATATATGATGTAGTACCATTGAAGTGCAATATGGTTTATAAACATCCAACCCTGTAATGCTTCCTCATTTTGCATGTATGTTCTGTCTGCATGAATTACATTTTTCATCCCGTCAAACATTACTTCTACCTCATTACGGCTTTTGTATGTTATATACAACTTTTCTGAAGAAATTTCCTCTATGTTTGTCAGAATATTTGGTGTTGTCATCTACGGAAATCATGCTTTTAGAAAGATAAAATGCCATATCTCTGATTGGGCTATTATGAACAAGACGGCAGTAAGCCATGTAGATAATTTCTTTATAAAGACCGGGGAAGAACTGTTTTAATTTTGCTTCAATATCTTTATTGAAAGAGTTAAGGAAAGAGACAAAACCAAACTCCCTTATAGCGAGGTTAGCAGTATCAATTAAGGAGGATGATTTAGAAGGTTTAAGCCCGTTTAGTTCAGAAATAGAACCAATCATTTTACCGGTAATTTTTTTAGCTCTTTTAAGAATGGGGTCATACTTAGAAGAGACAGAGTAAAGGTAATATCTACCGTTAATAAGTCTAAGTTCAGTACCCGGAGTCCGGAATTTGGTAGCCCATAGAGGGTGGATGACGGAAGATTTTTTAGGCAAAATAACACAAAGAAAAAGTGAATAAATATATAATTACATATTACACATATACAAAAGAAATTAAGAGTAAGCAAGAAAATAAAGAGAAAATGGTTGAAAAAGTGCTAAAAAAGATAAGATATTTTGAGAAGTAAGATTTTGACAGTAGGATATTAAGTATTAATTTCGGAGTTAGGGGTTAACTTTGATATCCTGCTTAAGACAGATTTTTAATATCGAGAGAAGGTAATATCAAAAAAAAGGCTGCTTGAATAAGCAGCCTTTCCGAGATATAAAATGCTTTGCCGGACTATTAATTTTCTAATTAGTCTGGGAACTATTTGTTGAGGATCATTTTTTTTGTTGATTTATAATTCGTTCCATCAACTCCAATTGCTTCGAGTGAGTAGAGATACAAACCGGAAGTAAGAGATGAAGCGTCAAAACTTAAATTATAAGTACCTGCTGCGTATGAAGCATTTGCTAATACACTAATTTCCTGTCCAAGAGTGTTAAAAACTTTTAGAGTAACTTTAGAGTCAACTGCAAGATTGAAACTAATGGTTGTAGCAGGGTTAAATGGGTTAGGGAAGTTTTGAGAAAGTTCAAATTGAGTAGGTGCAGTAACATCTATCTCTACTACTGAAGAGAATGCATAACTTCCATCGAAGTCAATTTGACGCAAGCGGTATGAATGTTGTCCTGTTGGTACATTTTTCTCTACATAAGAATAGTTTTGTGGAGATAAAGAAGTTCCGTTTCCTTGGATGTAACCAATTACAGTAAATTCACCATTTCCGGTTTTTCTTAAAACTTCAAAACCCTGATTATTTTTTTCAGTGGCTGTTGACCAGTTTAAGATTACATCGCTACCAACAGTTGATGCGCTAAAGCTACTAAATTCAACAGGAACGATGAAATCTCCAATATCATAGCCAACTAAAGCAAAGTTTTGATAGTTAAGGAGCAGAAGGAAATTTCCGTCCTTTACACAAATCTCAGCACCACCGGCGGTACCAATTGATGTTCCGGGTAAAGTAAATACAAAAGAGATTTCTTCAAGTCCTGTTTCAATATTGTATTTGTGCAAAGAATTCGTGGTAGTGGATGCTTGATTCCATACCCATAAATAAGCAGGCATGCCTTGAACACTGTCAAAAGCCATTCCATATTTTCCGGTAAGGGTGCTAGTAATTGTTTTTTGAAGCGTACCGGTGGTATCGTGAAATAAAAGATTACCAGAAAATCCTGTATTCCAGAAACCTTTTCTAGTGGCATCCCATGCGATAGCTCTTGTAGAACCCCCGGTAAGTGTAAATGATTTAACGGTTGCACCGGTATTTGGGTCAATCTCAATAATACCTGTAGCTGCATTTCCGCCAAACAATCTTGTACCGTCTGTAGCAAGATCACGAATACTTCCGGCATAAATAAGTGAATCAGAGAGAGTACCGGGTCCACCACCGGTTCCATCAGGATTATAGCGGTAAATTGAAGTACCATTCCATCTATTAAAATAATATTTTCCGTTTACAAACATAGCCCCAACGGTACCACCGTTCATCAAAGGTTGATTAACTGTGGAATAATTAAAGTTGAAAAGTTGAGGATATGGGAAGCCCATAGGTGGGATGGTATCCATTTGAACTCCACCACCGTGCTTTACATTTGCAATGTCACTCTGCCCAAAAGTTAGACTCATTGCAAAAACAAACATCAAAAGAATTGAAGCAATTTTCATACATTTACCTTTTTTTTATGATTTTTATTGATAAGAAATTAATTAATTTTGTTCAAATTAAATTAAACATTAATTTTTTAAAAGCAATGTTTTTTTTTCATATTTTTTTAACTTAAATTCTTCATAATTCTCTAATTTTGAATTGCCCTCCAATAAAAATTTCATCTAAATTGTTTGTAATTGGGTCAGGTTATTTACAGTTTACCTGATTCTTTGGAATCAATTATTCAACATATTAATTTTTTTTCTACCGGTACTCACTATGTCAATTACGGTGATAAGTTAACCTCCGGGGTTTTTAATTAAATGTTCTCCAAATTCAAATTGCTAAAATTGAATTCTAAAAATATTTT
>JACSRR010000349.1 GCA_014879635.1 Ignavibacteriaceae bacterium
AAACAGGGAATTTGGACAACTAACTGTGTCGTACAACAGAAAAATGCCCGACCTTGAGATTGGTCCTTTTCTTCAAACCGAACAATTACTTCTTGAAACTGTTGCAAACCGACTTGGTCACTACCTCTTAAATCAAAAGTTAAGAAAAGTTTACATTGAGATGGATGAATCTTCTGCTTCAGGATTAGCCAGGGTTGAAAATTGGCGAATAATTTTAGATATGATCAGAAAAACTGACCCAGCCCTCTTTATGAGAATGCTAAGAAAGCTCTTACATTTATTGGTTTGGAAGGGAGTGGAAGAAGCTGAAATTCTTCTAATTCAGTCAAGTTACGATCTTGATAGTACCGCAGGGATGAGTTCAGAAGATGAGAACAAACCCTTAAAAAAGAATGAAATAAAAGACTATAACGAGTATATTGAACAAATACTTAGACTAACGAGTAAACATTTTTCGGAACAAGATATTGTTTACAAAGTTCAAAAATGGATTTTGGATGACCGGATTTCCGAACTCGTTAAATCATTAGAAGTGTTAGATAGTTCGTTAGGTGATATTGCCGATTCAATCAGAAGATTTTTTCACCTTGCTCCCGAAAAAATTGAAATTTCTCCCTCTACAGTTAAAGGATTGAGAGTATCCTTATTAAGAAGATTTTTTTCGGATGACCTTGATTATATTAAAATTGCGAAAGAATATGTTAAACTGACCGATTTTTACTTTTTAATAGACAAAATGATTTACACACACGGTTCACACGGTAAATTAGGGGGTAAAAGTTCCGGAGTTTTTTTAGCTTATAATATTCTTAGAAGGTGTTTTGAAAACAAAGAGATTCCGTTTGAAGTAAAGTTACCTAAAACTTGGCACATTACATCTGATTGCGTTCTAACCTTCATGAAATATAACCAACTTGAAGATACTTACGAACAAAAATATAAAGATATTGAAGAAGTGAGGTTAGAATATCCACAAATTGTTCAACAGTTTAAAAGTTCTAAATTTCCGCCGGAAATTATGAAAGGTCTATCTATAGCTTTAGATGATTTTGGAGAAAAGCCGATAATTGTTAGAAGCTCAAGTCTTTTAGAGGATCAGTTAGGAGCTGCATTTTCAGGAAAATATAAAAGTCTGTTTCTTGCAAATCAAGGTACTAAACATGAAAGATTATCAGCATTGATGGACGCCGTTGCAGAAGTTTATGCCTCTACATTTGGACCTGATCCAATTGAATATCGTTCAGAGAGGGAATTAATCGATTTTCATGAAGAGATGGGCATTATGATTATGGAAGTAGTGGGCACAAAAGTCGGTCATTACTTTCTGCCGTCATTTGCCGGAGTTGCGTTTAGTAATAATGAGTTTAGATGGTCTCCGAGAATCAAGAGAGAAGACGGCTTGCTCAGAATTGTTCCGGGATTAGGAACCAGAGCAGTTGACCGGGTGAGTCAAGATTATCCTATTTTAATTGCTCCGGGGCAACCTAATTTGAGAGTTAATATTACTATTGAAGAGATGGTCAAATACTCTCCTACAAATATTGATGTTATTAATCTCAAAACAAATGAATTTCAGACAATTGAATTTCAAAAGATTTTAGATGAGTACGGCTATCAATTTCCGATGATTACAAACTTAATTTCGAAAATTGATAATGATATGGTGAGGCAAGTTAGTCCGTTTGATTTAGATTTCGAAAATGACGAATATATAGTTACTTTTAACGGATTAATTCAGTCTAATACATTTCTTCCTCAAATGAAAACAATTCTTGATTTATTACATGAAAAATTTAAAACTCCTGTTGATGTTGAATTTGCTCATGACGGAAAAGACCTTTATATACTTCAGTGCAGACCTCAAAGTTATTCAAAGCAAGAATTATCTGAACCAATTCCGAATGATTTGGTCAAAGAAAAGATTATTTTTAGTGCTAATAAATTTGTATCTCAAGGCAGAGTTCCTGAAATTTCACACATTGTTTATGTTGACCCGATAAAATATGCCGAGCTACCGGATCGTGAATCAATGCTTGATGTAGGAAGGGCAGTAGGGAAGCTGAATAAACTATTGCCCAGAAGAAGGTTTATTCTTATGGGACCCGGAAGATGGGGCAGTAAAGGAGATATTAAATTAGGAGTTAGTGTAACTTATTCGCAGATAAATAATACTGCAATGTTGATTGAAATTGCGAGACAGAAAGGAAATTTCAAACCTGATTTGTCGTTTGGTACACACTTTTTCCAAGATTTGGTTGAAGCCAACATAAGATATTTGCCTCTATTTCCTGATGAGCCTAATAATATTTTTAACGAACAATTTTTACTAAATTCACCAAACTCACTTGCATATCTATTGCCTGAGTATGATTATCTTGGCGATGTGCTCAAAGTAATTGAAATAGGGTCAATTACTCACGGTTTAGGATTAAAAGTGTTTGTTGATGTAGATAAGGATCATGCAGTAGGAGTTCTCACAGGTCATGTGGATGACAAGGGAACAAATACTCCTTCTGTTATGTATGACTTAACAGAGACCCCCGATATCTCCAATTTTTGGAAGTTAAGTATGTTAGAGAGAATGGTTTATTCATTAGATCTTGAAAGGTTTGGTGTGAAGTCTATTTATATGAAAGACATCAATGAAACCGAAAGCAAAGGTGATAATATTATTGAGTTATATTTTGAATTAAATAATGAACATTCAGATAAAACAGGGCTTCAAAATTGGTTAGACGGTTGGTCAAGGTGTATGTGCGAAACTTTGTCTATGAATACAAGAACTCAGTTTCAATGTAAGTTTAAACAGAATTTTTTCATAGGTGATTTAACATCAAGTCTGTATAAAGGCTGTCTCTTATACACATCT
>JACSRR010000228.1 GCA_014879635.1 Ignavibacteriaceae bacterium
GCTGATGCGTTCGCCGGCTGCAATTTTAATTTGCTCTTTAACAATATCAATACCCGTAATCATTTCTGTAACAGGGTGTTCAACTTGAACTCTTGTGTTCATCTCTAAAAAATATACTTCTTTATTAACATCCACTAAGAATTCAATTGTACCTGCATTATGATAGTTGCAAGCTTTTGCTGCATTAATGGCTGCAGTAGTAATTTTTTCTCTCGTTACCCGGTCTAAAAACGAAGAAGGAGCCTCTTCAACTATTTTTTGATGTCTTCTTTGAACTGAACACTCCCTTTCAAACAAGTGAACAAAATTCCCAAATTTATCGGCAATAATCTGAACTTCAATATGTTTCGGGTCTAAGATTAATTTTTCGATGTAAATAGAATCATCACCAAATGCTTTTAAGGCTTCACTTTTTGCGGAAGTAAAAGCATCAATAAAATCAGTCTCTAAAAATACCTTTTTCATCCCTTTTCCACCGCCCCCTGCTGCAGCTTTAATCAAAACGGGATAACCGATAGATTCGGCATATTCTTTTGCAGAGTTGGAAGAATTAAAAGGTTTTAAACTTCCCGGTACAATAGGAACACCTGCAATGCTCATTAGTTCACGGGCAGCTGTTTTACTACCCATCATTTCAACAGATTTAGCAGAAGGACCAATAAAATTGATTTTTTCTTTTTCACACCTTTTAATGAATTCAGCTCTCTCGGATAAAAATCCATATCCCGGATGAATTGCATCTGATTTAGTGTCTTTTGCTGCTTTGATTATCTTTTTTTGGTCGAGATAACTTTCTTGTGAAGTGATGCCGCCTAAAGGGTACGCTTCATCAGCCATTTTAACATGTTTTGCATATTTATCGGGTTCAGAATAAACTGCCACCGATATTATTCCTAATTCTCTACAAGCCCTAATAATTCTAATTGCAATCTCGCCTCTATTGGCGATAAGTACTTTTTTAATCAAAAAGACCTCTATCTTTTAAGTGTAACAATTGTAACTCCCTCACCCCCAATTTCAACGGGAGCAAAGTTAAAACTTTCTACCCACTCATGCTCTTTTAGGATTTGATGTACAGTTTTTTTGAGTGCTCCGGTTCCTTTTCCGTGTAATATTTCAACTTTATCGAGCGATGAAGAGTAAGCATCATCTAAAAATTTAACCACTTTAAATTCAATCTCCCCGGCTCTTTCTCCTCTGATATCCAACTTAAATGCAGCAGTTTCCAGATAGTTTGTTGAAGTTAAAGCGTGTTTAGCAATTTTTTTATCTTCTTTATTGATTAAAGTTAATGTTTTTAACTCAACGGTCAATTTTAGAAATCCGGCTTGAATAAGAGCTTTGTTTCCTTTAATCTCAATAATTTCACCCAATGTTGTGGTGTCTTTTATTTTTACGGCATCCCCAATTTTGAAGTCAACTTTCTCTGTTGTCTCAAATATTTTATTTTCAAGATTACTTGTTTCTGCCTTCAAATCACCAATAAATTTATTTGCCTTAGAGACATCCTGTTGAGATGCCGAACTGCTTCTTATTGACTTGATAAGCTCTTGTAATTCAGAATTTGCTTTTACAACAAGCTCTTCTGCTTCGTTTTTTGTTTGTTTGAGAATTTGGTTTTTCTCTTTTTCGAGTTCTGTTACTCTCCTTTCGTATGATTCGCGGAGTTTTTTAAGTTTCTCATTTTCATGAGCATATTCACTCAATTGCAGTTTCAAAGTTGAATTTTTCTGTTCAAGGTCTAATAATAGAGAGTTAATCTCTGCTGATTCACCCGATAAGAAATTTTTAGCCCTCTCAACAAAATCGTTTTTATACCCTAATCTTGTTAAAATTTCGAAAGCATAACTGTAACCGGGTATTCCCTGTCTAAATTCATAGCTTGGTTTTATTTCGGCAACATCAAATGCCATACTCGCATTTTCGAATCCTTTTCTTTCTTCGGCTAAGAGCTTCAGGTCACTTAAATGAGTGGTACAAAAAACTAATCCGCCGGATTCAAATAGTTGATCTAAAACGGTTGAGGCAATTGCCGAACCTGCTTCAGGGTCTGTACCTGTGCCTAACTCATCTATAATTATCAAAGAATTTTTATCAGAGTTTTCTAATATTCCTTTAATATTTGACAAATGAGAACTAAAAGTACTTAAATCATTGTCAATTGACTGTGAATCTCCAATATCCACAAATATTTTTTCAAAAAAATAAAAGTTTGAATCTTCCGAAACAGGGATATGATAACCATATTTTACCATTAAAGCAAGGAGCCCTATAGACTTTATAAATACGGTTTTACCACCAGCATTTGGACCTGTGATTACAAAAACTTTATTCTCAGAAGACCTAAAATTAAACGGTACAGTTTTATTTATGCCATTTTTTAATATTAATGCAGGATGCCTACCTTGACTTATAAAAAATGGTTCACTCGGGTCCATTTCCGGAAAACAACCTCTGATTTTAATTGAGAAACTTGCTTTCGCAAACAGTAAATCAAGTTTAACTAATTCATTAAAGGTTGAAAGCAGTTCAGGAGAAG
This sequence comes from Ignavibacteriaceae bacterium, assembly GCA_014879635.1. Lineage (GTDB taxonomy): Bacteria > Bacteroidota > Ignavibacteria > Ignavibacteriales > Ignavibacteriaceae > BA9. The sequence continues at coordinate 2,540 of JACSRR010000228.1, forward strand.
ATAAACCAATTCTTACCGTCAATTCACGCAAAATTCTGTCAATTTCTCTTTTTTCGGCAAAACCTAAAGAGACTAAATCGTTATTTATCTCCAAAATACTATCAGGTTCAATATATGAAGTATGCCCGGTAGAAGATTCAGAGTGAACTATACCTTTTATTTGCCGTTTATATTCGGTTTTCACAGGTATAACAATTCTTCCATCCCTTAATGTAGTATAATTTTCCCTTGAAATATCTTCATCAGTTAGTTTTTTTACTAACTTTGAAACAACACGCCTCAATTCATCTGATTTTTCTTTGATATCTTTTCTAATAGAATAAAGTAATTTACTCGCAGAATCTTTAATTTCCT